>DSAR01000180.1 GCA_011046405.1 Chloroflexota bacterium
GCTTTCCAATGTATTTGGAACCATCGATACACAGAAAGAGAAAAAGACGTTCTTCTCCTGTTCGGGTTGCAATTCTGGTGGCCTTGATTTGCCTCGGCCTCTACGTTTACGTCAACGTCAAACAGGAGCTGGTCGAGCATCCGTTCGTTCCCACGCCGATGCCGACCCGCTCAGCCCTCTCCTACGTCACCGAGGCGGAGGCGTTGTATTTGCGAGGAGAGATGACGCGGACGATTGCGGCTTACCGGCAGGCGATCGAGTTGGAACCGGGCAACGTCGAACCTTACGTGCCGCTATCCCGTCTTTTGGTTCTAGGGGGAGACGTGAGCGAGGGGGTGCAGCTCGCTCAACGAGCGACCCGGTTAGCGCCAGATAGTGCGGCGGCGTGGGCGATCTTGGGGATGGCCTACGACTGGCACGGCAACGTGGCCGAGGCGATCGAGGCCTGTCAGAAGGCGATCGAATTGGATCCGACTTACGCTGAGGGATATGCCTACCTGGCCGAGGCTTACGCCGATAGCCAACGTTGGGCGGAGGCGATCGATGCTGCGCGGACGGCGTTGGATTTGGACGAGCAGAGTGTAGACGTGCAGCGCAACTATGGGTATGTTTTGGAGAGGCAGGCTAATTATTGGGAGGCGTTGAAGGCTTACGAACGGGCCCTGGAGATTCATCCCAATCTGGCCCATCTTCACCTCGCCGTTGGGCGGAGTCATCGCCGGTTGGGTAACGTCGATGAGGCCTTGGCAAGCTTTGAACGGGCCGTTGAGATCAATGCCACGAACGCGATGGCTCAGTATGAGCTGGGATGGACCTATCTCATCCATCTGGGCGACTATCCGCGAGCAGAACTGCACCTGGAGCGGGCGACCGAGATAAATCCTCAGTCTGGACAGGCCTTCGGCGCGTTGGGGATCACGTATTGGTCGCGGCGGAATTACGAATACGCAATACCGACCTTTCAACGGGCGATCGAATTGGTGATGGCCGATTTGCGGCGGGCGGCTCGTTCGTTTTACGTCACGCTAGAGGCAAACACGGCTGGCGGCGCGACGCCCTCAGGCCGGATCGTGATGGAAGGCAAGTTCGATCCGATCTTGACGAGCGAAACGGATCTGTTGCGGGCCAATATGCAGCTGAAAGGCCCGGAGACCAGCCAGGAGGAATGGCGTGACGCGAGAGGGGTGGTGACTCTGAATCCCCAGGCTGGGACGTACGCGCTGGATTTGTTCGGCCTGCCTCGGCCGCCGTCAGGAGATTCTTATTACGGGTGGATAGACGGTGTGAACGCCCTTTCGGGTGCGCCGGTGGGCACTGGGCGCTTGCACGTGAACGTCGATGGCAGCGTAAAAGCGGAATTTGAGACCGGGCTGGTCCGTGGTGCGCCGATCGAGTATTTCTATATCCTGGGGCTGGCCCAATACTACCTGGGGGATTATGATGAAGCTTGTCCCCTGTTCGATGCCGCCCTCCAGATCGATCCCGAGGATGCCAACGCGTTGGAGGGGCGCCGGATGTGTCAATCTGTCAATTGATCTGTTTTCTGATCAAGTTGATGCGCAACGAGATCGCTCGTTGTGTGTTTTAACTTGTGCAGAATTGATGAGCGAGCGTGCTGCATCTTTCCTGACAGCACCGAGTTGTGTTTTTGAATTTCAGTCTATGTTTTACCGTCCGACATGCGTGGCTAAAAGTCTGATTTTCTATCGCGGATCATACGAATAAACGAAGTAACTGCTGCTCAGCCTTTACAGCGGAGGGGCGGGGGTTTGGGTATCATCTCAATCAACCGGGGCAAACTCGCTCGGGCCGGTCTCCTGACCGTGCCCGCTGTGGCTCGGTCGGGAGACCGGCCACAGCTCCCCAACTTATTGAGAAGATACGGGGTTTGGGTTGTTTGGCGGGTGCTTCGCACCCGCCAAACAACCCAAACCCCCATTCTCCATCGCAGCAAGCGACTGGCCTGAGCCGTTACTAAACGAATCTATTTGTTAGAGAGGAGATGTATGCAAATCGTTATGACAATTTTGGTGGCCATTGGTGCTTACTTGATCGGATCGATTCCTGTTGGTCTGTTGGTGGTGCGCTTGAAAACGGGAAAAGATGTGCGCAAGGTCGGCAGTGGGCGCACTGGCGGCACCAACGTCTTTCGCGCCGCTGGACCTGCAATTGCGGTCCTCTCGATGTTGGGAGATTTCGCCAAGGGATGGATAGCGGTCTGGCTGGCGCAAGCGCTTGTCGGGACGCCGATCGCCGAGGCCTTGGCCGGTGTGCTGGCTATCACGGGACACAACTACTCCATTTTCATTCGCTTCGACGGCGGAGTCGGCGCTATCACGACGGTCGGCAGCGCAACCGCGCTATGGCCTGTCAGTTTGCCGTTCCTGGCGGCGATGGGCATTCCGATGATCTACATCACGCGACACACCTCGGTGGGCTCCATGACGGTTGGCCTGTTGCTCCCGATGCTGTTCATTCTGGGCGCCTGGCTCGGCGACCTTCCCAGCGTTTATTTGATTCACGGCGTGGGTGCGCTGTTTCTCATCTTCTGGGCGCTGCGGCCGAACATCGAGCGTTTGAGGTCGGGGGAGGAGCGACGCGTGGTGCTGGACCAGCACGAATAGATAGAGAACCTCTCTATTTTGGGGAAAACCTGGCAATAAATCGGCCGGAGGTGGTCACTTGGTGACAGCCCCCGGCCTTTTTTGCGTTCGCTGTGTATTTTAAAGGGTCTTGCCCACCCCCTTATTGGGCGATCACGAACGCGATCGCCAGTTCACGGGTGTGAGAGAGACTGACCTCCCACTTGGTCAGGTTGAGGGCCTGGGCGCGCTGGGCTGCCCGCCCGTGGAGATGGATCAGTGGCTTGCCCCGGTGGTCGCCAATGATTTCAGCCTCGCGCCAGCCGATGCCTTCGTGGGCCATCATCCGCATCCCGACCCCCAGGGCCTTGGAGACGGCCTCCTTGGCGGCGAAGCGGGCCGCCAGTTCGGCCGGGCGCGCCCGGCAATAGCCTATTTCCCGGGGGGTGAAGACCCGGGCCAGGAAACGAGCGCCGTAGCGGTCCAGAATACGTTTAACGCGTTCGATCTCGACCAGGTCTACGCCAGCCACCATCAGTCAACCTCCCGCGTCATGCCAAGTCCTCCGCCGGCGGGCCGGCGATGGCGATGGCGTAAGCGTCCGGATCCAGCCAACGCTGGGCGACGGCTTGAATCCGTTCGGGCGTGATCTCTTCGATCAATGCCCGGTGCCTTTGCAAGTAGTCCAGGCCCAGGTCGTACCGTTCCATCGTCAGGATCGCCTGGGCTACGCCTTCGTTTGTCTCCAGGTGGAGGGGAAGGCTGCCGGTGATGTAGGACTGATTGTCCCTCAATTCATCTTCGTCGACCGTTTCTTCGCAGATACGACGGATCTCTTCCCGGATGCTCTCGATGGCCCGCTCGACGTTCGCCGGGTTGACGCCGGCGATGACGTGCCAGGGGCCAGGACCGGGGCCGCCATCCACCCGGCTGGTCGCGTAGTAGGCGAGCCCTTGCTCGTCGCGCACCTTTTCCCCCAGCCGGCCCATCAAACCGAACACCCCCAGGATCGCGTTACACACAATCGCGTCTAGGTAGTCGGGATCGGTGCGGGCGGGTCCGGGATACCCCAGCACGAGATCAGACTGAGTCTTGCCGGGGATGGCGACGGTCTGCCGACGGACCTCGGTTATACCCTCAATGTCGGGTAAGGGCTCGCGTTCGTAGATCGTGCCCTCCCAATCGCCGAGTATCTCTTCGACTTGCTGGATAGCGTTAGCTGTGTCAACCCCACCGACGATGACGACGAGCATCCCCCGGGGCCCGTAGCCATGTGTGTAGAAATCGAGCAAATGATCTCGGTCGAGCGGGATGATCGTTTCTGGATACCCATCGACGCTGCGGGCGTAGGGGTGCGTTTTAGGGTAAGTCAGTTCGTCGAAGATGAGACTGGCCATGCGGCGGGTGTCGTGAGCGCGCTCCTCGAAATCGGTGAGTATCTCGCCGCGCAGACGCTTGATCTCCGTGGGGGGGAAGGTCGGATAGCGCAGTGCATCAGAAAGAATGCCCAGGGTGAGGGGGAGATCCTCACACAGGCTCTTGGCGGCGAACCCGGTGGTGTGGACGCCCCCGCTGATGCCGACCCTGGCCCCGGTGCTCTCCAGCGTTTCGTAGATTTCCTCGAAGGTGTGGTGGGCTGTGCCATGCATCAGGGCGTCGGCCGTGAAGGCGGATAGCCCGGCCTGTTCCGGTCTCTCGTCATACGCGCCGACTTGCAAACTGCCGGAGACGAGTACCGAGGGGCTATTGTGATTTTCGCGCACCAGGACGACGGCGCCGTTTGGCAGTGCGTGCCGGGTGATGTCGTGTGGTCCAGGAATAGACATAGGGCCTCCTCTAAGCTTTCTTGGGGATGTACCAGCCAACGGTCCGTTTTGATGGATGGAGATATTCCTGGGCGACACGCTGCACGTCTTCGACGGTGACGGTGCTCAGGTTTTCGATGTAATGTTCGAACCAGTCGTAGTCGGCGAACATCTCGC
The DNA here is from genome assembly GCA_011046405.1 of Chloroflexota bacterium. Taxonomy (GTDB): domain Bacteria; phylum Chloroflexota; class Anaerolineae; order B4-G1; family B4-G1; genus DSAR01. The sequence continues at coordinate 4,565 of DSAR01000180.1, forward strand.
TAAAGCCAGCCCATAGCGCCTGGGCGGTGACCGATTCACTGGAATAGGCGAACTGGGCCTTGGCCTGTTTGATCGCTTTGTTGACTTCCTCTGCGGTGATTGGAGAAGAGGCGACGCGCGCCAACTCCTCCTCCAGGATCTGTTCCGCCTCGGCCGGTGTGTGGTCGGGGCGGACGATGGCCGAAAGGCTGTAGACGAAAGGATCGATGGTGGGGATCAGGGAACCGGATATGGTCGCCGTGATTTCGGTCTTGACCAGGGCTTTGTACAGCCGGCTGCTCTTGTTGGTCGAACTGCCACCCGCAAACGTCATCCCGCTGGCGCCGGCGAGCGCCGCGCCGAGGACGGTCAGGGCGAAGAAGTCGGGATCGCGAACGGAGGGCGCGCGGAAGACGACTTGCAAGTAGGGGACGAATCCATCTCCTTCGAGCACGATGCGCCTTTCGCCTCGCTGGGGCGGTTCGACCGCGTGCATTCGCGGGACGTCTGGACCGTTGGTGATAGCGCCGAAGTGTTTCTCGATCATCCGCAACATATCCGGTGTGTCGAAATCTCCCACGGCGACGACGAGACTGTTCTTGGGCGTGTAGTAGGTCCGGTAGTGATGGTAAAGCTGTTCCCGCGTCATCGTCTCCAGATCGCACATGTGTCCGATGGTGGCAGTTCCGTAGGGATGGACGCGAAAAGCGGCCCCCATGACCTCCTCGTTGAGCAGGAATTGGGGGCTGTTTTCGGCCCCCTGCCTTTCGCTGATGATGACGGTGCGCTCGGCCGCGGCTTCTTCGACGTCGAAGGCGGCGTTGGTCATCCGGTCGGCCTCAATGCGCAGGGCCAACTCGATGCGCGGGGCCGGCAGGGTGGCGTAGAAGGTCGTGAAATCGTACCACGTCATGCCGTTGAACATCCCTCCCTCGCGGGCGATGAGTTTGTCGACGACGCCTTTGGGATAGGTGGGCGTACCTTTGAACAACATGTGCTCGACCCAGTGGGAGACGCCAGTGATGCCGGTGTGCTCGTTGCGACTCCCCACCCGGTACCAGACCCAGAAGCTGGCGACCGGGGCGGTGTGGGTCTCTTTGACCAGGACGCTCAGTCCATTCGATAATTGAGTTTGGATCAAGCCGTCAGCATTCTCCTTGGTCTCGATCATTCGCTTTCCTCGGTCTCGTAACCTCGTCCCACCCCCTGGTAATTGAAACCCATCGCCTTCATCGTCGGTGGATCGTAGATGTTTCGTCCATCGACGATGACCGGTTGATTCATCAGTTCCTGGATACGGATCAGATCCAGGTGTTTGAATTCGTTCCAATCGGTGACGATGACGAGCGCGTCGCAACCGTCAGCCGTGTCGTAAGCGTTTTTCATTAACTCGATCTCTGGGATGACGCGGGTGGCGACGTTCATCGCCACGGGGTCATAACCTCGCACCCGCGCGCCTTTGTCTATGGCCATTTTGGCGATGGAGATAGCCGGGGCGTCTCGCATATCGTCGGTATTCGGTTTGAAGGAAAGTCCGAGTAAGCCGATGGTCTTGCCGTTCAGATCACCCAGTGCCTCCTCCAGCTTGAGGATCGCCGCTTCCCGCTGGAATTGGTTGATCTCCATCACGGCGTGGAGGAGTTGGGGATGGCGCCCTTTGCTATCGGCCATAAAGGCCAGGGCCTTGACGTCCTTGGGAAAACAACTGCCGCCGTATCCCACACCGGCGTCCAGGAAGTGTGGGCCGATCCGGGTATCGTAACCCATGCCAGTCGCCACCTCTTTGACGTCGGCTCCCAGGGCCTCGCAGATGTTGGCGATCTCGTTGATGAAAGAGATGCGCGTCGCCAGGAAGGCGTTGGAGGCGTACTTGATCATCTCCGCCGTGCGGAGGTCGGTGAGCATGATCGTCGCGCGCAGCGGGAGGTATAATTGCGCGACCTTTTCCGCCGCGTCGGGGTCTAACGACCCCAGCACGACCCGGTCGGGGTACATGAAGTCGCTGATGGCGGACCCTTCGCGCAGAAACTCGGGATTGGAGACGACGGCGAATTCGGCGTCGTGATTGCGAGTCTCACGGATGATGTTGGAAACCCAGTCGCCGGTGCCGACCGGGACGGTGGATTTGTTGACGATGATGAGGGGATGATCCATCTCTTGGGCGACGGCTTGCGCGGCCATACGCACGTAACGGAGATCGGCTTCTCCATCGACTCCCTCTGGCGTGCCCACGGCGATGAAGACGAATTCCGCGTCCTGCAGCGCCTCGGCGTACGACGTGGTGAAGGTCAGACGATCAGCTGCCACGTTCCGTTCGACCAATTCCTCCAGGCCGGGTTCATAAATCGGCATAATGCCGTTCTTCAGGTTTTCGATTTTCTCCTCGTTGATATCGAGGCACGTGACCCGGTTTCCCAGATCGGCGAAACAGACGCCGGTGACGATACCCACGTAACCCACGCCGATGACCGTAATGTTCTTCATAATTTTCTCCTTGTTACTAAAATTTGCGACATCTTTTATTCTCGCACTCGCCAATGATACCATGATCGGCGGTTTGTACCAAGTCGATAACATGGGTATAATCTGGTTAACGCAAATAGAGATGGGAGGATTTTAATGATGGATACATTGAATAAGTCGGATGCCTTGTGGACCGACCAGCCCATCAGGGGCGGGGAGCACGATCGGCTTAATTTCTTGCATTACGCCGACGTATTGACCGAGGTGGTATTGACGGCGGACACGCCGATCACGATTGGTATCTTTGGCCCCTGGGGGAGCGGCAAGACGAGTCTGATGCGCCTGGTGGCGGAACGTCTGCTCGACCAGCGCACGAGCGAGCATCGCTGGGCGCAGGTGGTCTGGTTCAACGCCTGGCAGTACGAGCGGGACGAAGGGGCGTTGTGGCGCGCGTTATTGTTGCGCATCCTGGAGGCCCTGGAAAGCGATCGCCTGAGCGACGAGGACGCCAAACAGGTGGCCGATTGGCGAACGCGTCTCTACACCGACGTCCAGCGGACGGAGATGGGTTCGGTCAAGGTGGATTGGCCCAAGCTGGGCAAAGGGGCCTTGAGCCTGGGATTTTCTCTGATGCCGACGCCGGGCACATTGTTGGAATTGGGGAAGATGTTGCAGGGTGAGATGGGCACGCTGGAGGACATTGCGTCGGCATTCCAACGGGAGCGCACCGACATCTACCGGCGCCAGTTGACGCTGTTGGAGGAATTCCAGGGGGGCTTTGCCCATCTAATCCGGGAATATGTCTGGAGCCGCAACGGGCTATTGGTCGTCGTGATCGACGACCTGGACCGTTGTATGCCCAAGCGCGCGGTCGAGGTCCTGGAGGCAATCAAGCTGTTCTTGGACGTGGAGGGATGTGTCTTCTTCATCGCCGTCGACCGGGAGGTGATCGAACGGGTGGTGCGGGCTCAGTACGCTGGCTACCGGACGGATGATGGGGATGATACCATTCCCATCGCCGGGCAGAGTTACCTGGAAAAAATCGTGCAGCTGCCGTTCTATCTTCCGCCGTTGGAGGACGATCAAATCGCCAGTTTCATCGAGCAGCACGATCCCTGTTTGCCGCCGGGGTGTCGTGATATCTTCGCCACGGCGTTGGCGCCCAATCCCCGGATCGTGAAGCGCACGCTCAACATCTTCCGGCTGCTGCTTAAATTGGCCGAGCATCGGATTGCAGCCGGGCTGATGGAACCGGTAGAGGCGGCGCTTTTGGCCAAGATGGTCGTCGTCCAGGCCCGGTATCACGACCTGTACCGGGATTTGTTGGAATATCCCAACCTGATTCAGGATCTGGAGGTGGCAGCGCGAGAGGGATTGGAGGTCCGGCGGGCCGTTTCGCCCATAGCGCCTGCCCCTGCTGATTTAGAGGCTAGGCAACGGCGGAGTTTCGAGGATGCCCAGGCGGATAGCGTCACCTTATTGGAGCGCTATCTGCGATACAAGCCATTGTTGCGGATGTTGCGGACGGGGCCAACGTTTGCCGATTTGACCCGCTCACAGATCAATGCTTACATCTACCTGACTCGGACGACGAGTGATGACGCCGTGCGAACCCAGGAGACGCAGTTCGCCCGGATCTGGCAGGATTTGTTGAGCAATGACGTCACCCGTATGCACTCGGCGGTCGATATTGTGCAGGCGGAGGGGTTGAGCGATCAGTATGTCCAGGCTTTGCTCCAGTTGCTGGAACCGGATACGGAGGCGGGCGTCTCGACCCGGCTTTCGGCAGGCGCGGCTTTGGCCTACCTCGGGGATCCCCGGGATTTCGATGGGATGGTGGACGTGCCGGGCGGCGAGTTCAACCATGGCGAAGCGGAGGATCCGGCTTACGTGATGGCTTGCCGGATCGGGCGATATCCGGTCACGAACGTGCAATACGCTCGATTTTTGGCCGATCATCCCGAGTATCCGGTGCCCTATTGTGACGAGGTGTGGGCCGAGCCGTACAATTGGGATCGACAGCGACGCACCTGCCCCGAGGGGAAGGGGAATCATCCGGTGGTGTTGGTCAGTTTGCAGGACGCGCTCGCTTATTGTGAGTGGGCCGGGGTGCGCTTGCCCACCGAGTTGGAATGGGAGAAGGCGGCGCGGGGCGAAGATGGACGATCTTATCCCTGGGGAGAGTCCTTCGATCCCGATCTGGCCAACGTGCGCGAAGGGGGAATCGGCGAGACGACGCCGGTGGGGATCTATCCTGGCGGTGCCAGCCCCTACGGACTGCTGGATTGCGCGGGGAACGTGTGGGAGTGGACGACCTCGCAGGTTGGGGAGAGCCAGGTGGCTATCCGGGGCGGGTCGTGGAATTTTTATGCCCAGGATGCCCGGTGTTTCGTCCGAGAGACCAGCCAGCCAGGCTATCGCTCTAACCGCATCGGTTTCCGCGTCGTCACCGGTCCGCAGCCAGAGGGTCGGTAGATCGGTAGACCGGTATATTGGTATATTGGTATATTGGTATATTGGTATATTGGTATATTGGTATATTGGTAATCGGTAGACCGGTCTACCAATATACCGGTCTACCAATATACCAGCCTAGCAGCCTAGCGGCGACGGGGACGGAAAAGCAGGCGTAGGGGGGTGCCGGTAAATTCGCGTGCTTTCCGCAATTGGTTCTCCAGATAACGGCGATAGCTGAAGTGGACCAGCTTGGGATCGTTGACGTGGAAGACGAAGGTGGGCGGATCGACCTTCGGTTGGCTGGCGTAATAAATCTTCAGTCGTTTGCCGCGCTTACTGGGCGGGGCTTGGCGGGCCAGGGCATCCTGGATCAGACGGTTCAGTTCGCCGGTGGGGATGCGCTGGAAGCGGGCTTCGTGGACGCTCAACGCCAGGGGAATGATCTTGTGGACGTTTTTTCCCGTCAGGGCCGAGATGAAGAGCACGGGCACGTAATTGAGGAAACGGAGCGTGTGGCGCACCCATTCCGTATATTCCTCTATCGTGATCTCCTCGTGATCGATGGTATCCCATTTGTTGATCAGGACGACGACGCTGGCCCATTCGTCGAGGATGAAGCTGGCGACGTGAGTATCCTGGGCGGTTACGCCATCCATGCCGTCGATGATCAGCAGCGCGACGTCGGCCCGTTGGATGGCGCGGAGCGCTCGCAGCACGCTGTATTTTTCGACCCCTCGCTCGACTTTGCCCCGTCGTCGAATGCCAGCGGTGTCGATCAGCGTGATGGGAATGAGGGGGGCGGGTTCCCCCGGCGCGATGGGCGGCGCTTGCCATTCGAGCAGGGTATCGATGGCGTCGCGGGTGGTGCCGGCGATGGGGCTGACGATGGCCCGCTCCTCGCCCAACAGTTGGTTCAGCAGGGATGATTTGCCGACGTTGGGCCGTCCAACGATCGCGAGTTTGACGTTTTTCTCCTCCTCCTCCTCCTCCTCC
>DSAR01000497.1 GCA_011046405.1 Chloroflexota bacterium
GCCCATTCGTTTGATTCCTAATTCGTTGTCGTGCTTTTGCTCACGAGACACTACAGCGAATGGAGAATGGAACGAATGATCGCCTCGCGCAGCCCATTCGTTTGATTCCTAATTCGTTGTAGTGCTTTTGCTCACGAGACACTACAACGAATGAAGAATGGAACGAATGATCGCCTCGCGCGGCCCATTCGTCTGATTCCTAATTCGTTGTTGTGTGCCAGAGTCACCGTTTTCCAAGAACGCTTCTTATTTTTCCCTGAGAGGAGAATCAGGGCGTACCCCGCATTCCAGTTCTAACTTTGTCCGCGATCTGGAGGAGGGATTCGGCAGTGATAATTTGTCGAACACCATATTCTCTGGCTCGCTCACGAAAGTCGTGCTTAACTCTGTTATCCTGTTGGCTGGTAACGAAAAAAGTCCGTGCAAAAGTGCCAAATCCGGTACGGATCGCCTGAAGTTTATTCAGCGTCGTTTGACCTCCAAGACTTCCCGACTTGCACTCAATGATGGCCAGTTGCCCTTTGCGAGTCGTCAACACATCCAGTTCGTTCTCGACTTCCCTTAGACACAGACCAGACTGCACATCGTCGAAATGCCCACTGCTTTCAAGTAGTACGCATACCAGAGCTTCCAACCACTTACCAGTGAGGAAAGCACGACCCTTCTCTCTAACTTCCCAATCAGTGCCTGTCTGGGTGACAAGCTCATATTGAGCCAAAATGTCAACGATACCTCTGTTAACGAGACTGTCTTGCACTTTGTCCTGCCCTTGATGACTGATAGCTCTACCGAAAGCCTCCAATGTGTCCACGCACTGGGGCCAAGTAGAGGCGAATTCACGAGCAATGTCATAAGCAATCTCAGGAAGCGCATGCTTTTGAGTGCGTTTTTGGTCTATCTGCTTGCCATTCGCCCGGAAGTAGACAGATACAGTCAAACGACCAGCAAGATCAAACCTCTCTTCTTGTCTTTGTCCTTCAGAGAACCACACCAGCTTCTCGTTTGCTGTATCCACGTAAAGGGTAGTTACACCAACATTCTGTGCTGCCAAATATGCTCCAACCGACATGCACTTGGTGCCGCCTGTAAAGTTAACCACCACATCATCCGGCAATCCCTCTTCGATCAAGCCTGCCACAAGTTGCCGAGTCTCGGCAATGCCATAAGCTCCTACTGCAGGTTCAGCCGAATGCACGTCTAGATCCCCCTTTAGTGCATTGACGGTATCTTGCCAAGCCCTGGCAAAGCGAGAAACAGCCACATCGGCGTCTGTCGAACGGACCAGCCATATCTTATCAAAATCTGCGCCTTTTTGAAACACAGGAATGATGTTCTGCATTCGCTGCGCACTGACTAGTGCAATCATTGTCTTTGCCATTTTCACTCTCCTTTACGGCACTTCTTCCAGTGGCGCATCCCGATTTTTGCGAAACCAATCCTTCGGTGGATACGCGACATCCTCTTCCATCGTCGGATCCCAAGTCCAGATACGCCGCAGGTCGGACAAGCTCTCTTGTGAATTTGCATAAACCTGGTGATAGCGTGTCCGCAGACGCTCGATTCCTGTTGCCATCGCCTCGTCCTCCAACACGCTCACGCTACCACCCAACTGCCGGTAACGGTCCTTGCGATCCATTCGTTCCCAGCGGATGACCTCAATCTTGGCACTACCCAATCCCACCGGCTTGCCCATCCCCACCTTGTGGCACATCTCCGGTTTCAACACCAGGGCAAAAACCAGCAACGCTAATTCGTCGTCGGTCAGATTTGTGTAATCCACGCTGAATTCAAGGACCGCACCAGGCTTGATGGCCTCAACAGTCTTATTGTAGCGGCTTTTCTCGGTCGTCGTGCGCGGGCCAAGCGGGCGATGATAATAGAACTTGCGGCCTCGCATTACACCACGTTGTCGCGGATCCTCGTACCAGGCTTGATGACGCGGCTTAGGTGCCATCAGAGTCTCAATAGTCAGCCATTCCACATCCACCTCGGCCACAGGCCGGGCATCCTCCAACCCCACTTTGCCCAAGAATGGATTGCCGCCGCTCAGCGAACCGAACACGCGGCATGCCGGACAGAGATATTTCTCGCTCTCGCAGTGCTCAAAACCACGCGGGATGCGATAGGAGATCGGCGGACGGCCACGGTAGTCTACCTTTCCCCGGCGCGGTTGAGGGAGGGTTAGACAAGACCCACTGACTGCCTCAGCCACGCTACGGATCACGCCCTTCAGCGAACTGCCCGGCAGCAGAGGCACGCCATCCGGACCGCGCATTAGCTCCAATTCGGCGTGGCTGCGCCTGGGCACCTCTTGCGTCTTGGAGGTGAATAGATGGGTTCGGGCTGTCAGGCGACAAAAGAACTGCCCGCTGTGCTCCTGGAAACGATCGTGCGTAATCGCCCGTTCTCTTGGCCCCGGCCTCCCAAAGCGAACAAAGTCATAGGGATTCATTGTTTGCTCCCTCCCGTTTCATCTCTATATACCGCCAGAAAACCAACCGGCCATGGCCATCTCGATATTCCTCTACCAGCAGTTTGACGTCACCCTGCCCAGGAACGCAGCGGTAATCCAGCGTCTGGCCCAGGCGCGGATTGGTTTCATTCCAGCAGTAATACTCCATCGAGTCTGACGAATGTGCCTCCAATGTCTGTGCAACCAGGCCAGTGGGTGGCCTCTGATCCGCCTCGCCAGCAAAGACAGTGCGATAGATGCCGTCCACTTGTTCCCAGCGCAATTCGAACGCCTGACAGAAGATACGTCCTTTGGGCCATTGGGTCACGTCAATTGACTCCCGGTCCGGTGGAGGAAAATCAGTTTCTGTCAGGCTTTCGACGATGCTGTAGCCCGCCTGAGAGCGTATGGCTTCTAAGACAGTCTGCAGCGTCAGAGCGTCCAACTCCCCGGTATATACTTGAACGTTCATCGCCGCCCTCCCCCGCGATAGCGCCTCATCGCTTCAGGCATCGAATAACCTTGCACGCGGTTGACCCACCGCTCCGCGATCTGCGCCCACGGGAAGGAATCAAGTGGAAAAATCGCTGTTGTGCGCACGCCGTTAGAAGTCAGTTCACCCTCGAAGGGCACACTGATCTCGTCAGGGGTAGTTATCCCATAGGCTTCAGCTTCGTCGAACAGCGAACCGACACCCCGCAGCGGCAAGTGTCCATCATCTATCTGGGGAGCCTTGGGGCCGAGAAAGTCCAGCCGCACGTCCTTGACCTCACCGCGCGCCTTGCCCAACCCCCGGCTCTTGCCCATCCCGATGCGGATCAGACCGTCTTTCAGATCCTGCAGCAAAAAGCCCACGAGCGCTAGTTGCCACAGTTCAAAGTTGCGCAGGTGCAGCGTGGTGGCAAAGGTGCCCTCGGTGATAACCTCTAGCTCGAACTTGGCCCCGTAGGCCGTCCCGCCGGTAAAGCGGTCGATGCCCACGCCATCGCGGCGCTGTGGTTGGGACGGCTCTCCAACGGCATAGGCGTCAGTGGTAGCCAGCCGGCCGGCCATCCATGTTGAACCGAACAACTGACAGATCAAGCAAGAATCCCGGTAAGCGGTTGGTGTGTCCAAGCCGTTTTCCCCCTCATCTTTACGTTTGTCAAAACACGCGCTACAAGAAGGCTCTGGATCATCTTTCTTGGCGAACGGATCACAGGCGGCCTCCGGGGTAAAAGTACGGGCGATGCGCTCGGCGTGGCTGCGCAATACCCCTTTCAACGACGATCCGGGCAGATAGACTTCCCAATCTCCATTGCGTAGGACGGTCACAAAAGCCATGTCCGGCCCGCTCACCGTTGCAATCCCCGACTTGATCAGCACCGGTCCATCCGGCCTGATGTGCAGATCGATCACGCACTCGTTGACCAGTTGTTTGAACATCCGTTATTCCTCCTCCCTCAGTAACGTGCTGAGATGGGTCTTGATGAATTCATCGACAGGTTCTTCTATCCAGCGGCGTTCTAGCAAATAAGTTTTCAGTGTCTCTGGATCACTCAAATCCACTTTCTGCGCCATGACCTCTTCCAGGTGACAGCGACCCAAGCCTCGGGAGCGGATGCCGCCCAAAGGGATCATACCGCCAATGAACTCTTGCAGCCCCATGGCGACCAACTCCAAGTCGCGATCACTGGGGTTCTCCAGCAGCAGGGTAAAATCAAACGAGGTTTGCGGCGGCACAACCTCAAAGTCGAACTTGATCCCTTCGCGGGCACGCTCGCTGTCGCGGTCAATGCCCACCCCATCGCGGATCTGGGTTGGCACCTCGGGTAGTTCGCGCCATATCTTTGAAATCGGCGCGTCGTGGAATAGTGCCACGGAAGCCAGGTGAGTTGTCCCAAACGTGCGGCAGGTATCGCACAACACCTTATCCAGCAATGCCAGCATTTCCACCTCCTCTAATTGCCGATCTTTGGTTCGCTCCCGCAGTTGGTTGGCGCAAGCACCGTCGGCGTCGCTCAGACCACAGGTATGTAATCCTGGGATGTTCGGCACGATGCGCTCCACGGCGGCGCGAAACGCACCTTTAAGGGATGAGCCGGGGATGAAAGGCCGGCCTTCTCCATCGCGGATGATGGGGCTGTCGGTCACGGTTGTTGCGCCGCGTCCACCAATGTGCAGCGCGGTGTCCATTACAATGCGCCCGGTGATGCGGTAGCGGGCGCGAAGTTGGGCTCGATTGAGATCATTCATCGCTATCTCCTTATCATTTCTTCTAGAGTACTTTGAAGTCGTTCTTGCCAGAACTCTGGCAGATACTGACGCAGATCACGGGCCAAACCTATATCGGCGTTGATAAACTCGTCATCGCCTACACGATTCTCCAGCCAAGCGACATACATTTCGGCAATCTGATCTCTATATTTGTGTTCCGTACCTGGATCAGGCCAAGGGATGAATCGCGCCAACTCTTCCGGTGGTTGGAATGAATCTGGATCGTCTAAAACGTCCTGTAACTCTTATACAATATGTTTCCACAAGCTTTCCCTTCGCCCCTCATCAAGACGCTTCCATAGAGCCTCCCAAAGCGCAGTGAGGCCCTCCTGGCTTGTTCCTCTGCCATCCGTGAAGGCATCCAGTACTTTATGGGCGTATTCCAAAACAGCGTTATCGGATGCGTTCAGAAAATGGACTGTCTGTTGTACTGCTGCACTATCCGTCGTTTGCGTGGCATAGGCAAATAGGTCAACGATATCTGTGAGGTACGCGGTCTCCACACGACGTTTGTACACTTCTAGACCTGACCTCACCAATTCCAACGCTTCCCCAGGTGTAGCGAACTCCATATCAGGGTGGGCAAAAGCATTGCGCTTGACCCTAAACTCACTCTTAACTTCTCCAGGCACGTCAAGCTTCATTCTCTTACACGCCTCCAAGAGTTGGTGATCGCTCACTCCCCGCCACTGTTTCTGGATGATAGAAGATTTCCATTTGTCGAAGGCATCTTCTGAGTGAGTCTCCTCGCTAATATCAATAGCCCAACGCTGATATGCCAGAAAGTCAAAGCCGAATCTTTCCACAACTCTGCGGAAGTAAAGTATAACACCACACCACGCCATAACTACTGCCGCGTTGTTCGCACCGGCACCAAAACATCTTCGTGCCTCCTCAAGATAACGACGCACATCAGGTTCCATAGCGGAATCGGCTATTGCATCGAACTCTTGCAGCAGCGTCGTATCTGGCACTGAATCATTTCTCCTTCTTGGGAAGTGGACTCCAGTACAAACTATGGGCAACCAAGTGTTTCACAAACTCATTGACCAGCTTGCAGTGCAACTCATCCAGCGCCGGCTTTTCAGAGACTTTGGGTGGCGGGGGACCGGCTTGTTGACATAGGTTTTCGGCATCCTTTCGCAAATCGCGCAATGCTTTCTCCATCTCCACCCAATAGTCCCGCACATCCAGCCTCCCGGCCCGCTCTGCCTTCTCTCCCTGGTGCCGGGTAAACTTTTGGATGTCGGTAAAGCGGTGGGCACTGCGCACTACATCAGCCAGGCCGTACAGTTGGGCGCTCGTGATGCGGCGGGGCAACAAGTCACGGCGGCCGTCCACAAATTTGGCTGCCTCTTTTTGCGAGCGGTCGCTCCAGATCGCTACCAACCGTCGCACCGTGAGTGTGTAGGCCAGATCTTTCATCCGCTTTCCTCCCCTTTTCTGTACTCAAAGTGCGCGACTAGGTGCTTGAGATACTCGCGGATGAGCCGCAGGTGCACCTGTCGTTCCAGATCAGCATCTTCATCCGGCAGTGGATATTCTTGCTTTATCTGAGCGGCTATATCTCGTGCATCATCCCGGAGTCCTTCCAGGACTGTGAGCAACTCGCGCCCGATGCCCTCTCTGGCCCACTTGTTACGCTTTTCGTCACGCCCCACGCGCAGCTTGAGCCAGTTGGTGACATCGGACACCTTGTCTGTGGTATGGGCCACCGTTTCCAATCCTCGGATCTGAGTTTTGTCCAGACTACGTATCCGCACCAAAGTCTCAGCCTGAGTCTTGGATCGAGAAACGTAGGAATCACTTTTCTCTGCGATAGCGTGCGCCCGCGCTACGCGCCGCGCGATTTCTCTCGCTCGTACGCTCATCTCTTGACTCATCTTCCTCCCTCCCAACACTCATTGTGAATTGGATAACACACAGCGATCTGCCCAAAGCCTTCATTGCGTCGCTCGCCGACGCCCTCGGCTTCGATCTCTTTCAATCGTGCCAGCACGGCCTCTTCCTGCGATGGCGCACACCAGAAGAGCAGTACCGAACCTCGCGCCAAGGCTACCGTGTCGGTCTTAGGCAGTCCCATAGCAGCATTCCAACCTGCCACCATCACCCTATCCACAAAACGGACCGGCCGGCTCGAATCCGGGTAACATGCCCACTCAACCCCATTGGACAATCCAAAATGCCGAGGGCTAATCTGGCTCAGCACCGGGCGCAACAGTTCGTCCCGCAACGCCAAGCGGCTCAACAAGGTCAACGAAAAGTACCGCTTGTCTGGGTCGCCGCCAGCCCGCTGTGCCACCTCGTTGAATCTTCGCCATCGCTCTGATAATGAATCATCAGTTGTAGTCTCTTGCCACGAGTCTATCTCCACCTCACCCAACCCCCGGCTGCGCCCGGAACCGAGGAATAGCAGCTTTCCTGCATTCAAAAGAAGAGCCAGTTCGTCTCGTAACGTAGGATCGGTCAGCCGCAGCGTGCCTTGAAAGAACAAATCCTTTTTGGAGTTGTCTTTCAGATTGCCGGTCAGCGTATGCTGTGTGAACAGCATCTCTCGGGCGATAGCTCCGGTGCTACGCTCAATGGCCGTGCTCACTCGCAGGCGCGAGCGCGGCTGGAGTCGGGCAACTGTCTGTATATCCCACAAGTAACCTCCCCCAGCTTTATCAAGTGGTTCCCCGCACCGTGGATGGGGGCACCTGTCATCAGCAGGATGAGAACTTAAAGCATCCAGCAGACTGTCGCGAAAACTATTCTTGTGTTGCAGCCCATGCCGCTTGCACGCCTGGGCTGTGGCAGGAATCAGGGTTGTGGGGCCATCTTCGATCGTGGGCCACAGGTCACCGTACCGGACTTGTTCTGACAGGAACAACGCCTCAAAGACTCGATCTGGCTCCCCGTGTTGGGCCAGGTATGCCTCGGCCAGCGCACCGCGTAGGGCCGTGCCGGGGATATAATCCAGCGTTTCAACGTACTGTACGCCAGCACGTGTCCGGTGCAGAGCCAGAGGAGACAATAAACGTAGGCTTAGCGTCATTTCAGTTGTCATAGCTCTTCTCCTCTTGATACCAGCGCAGCAACTCGACGTTTTCCAATATTTTCTTCCAGTGAACCTCCATATCACCTATTCTCACTTTTTCCGGCAACGTGAGAGATATCCAGCCTGCCCCCCGGCTGGCTGCACCTCCGATCGTGTTGATTAGTCGAAGACCAGCTATGAGAAGGAGTATTTCGTAACCTCCCGTCAATTCGTCACCAGCGATTGGAGTGATCTCCAACCAGCCGGTGATGCTCGACGCAAAGTGTAGATCCTCAACAGTGAACTCGCTCGTAAAAAGGCGCTCCGGCGCGGATGTGCCCAAGGCACGACTGAGTTGAACCTGCGTCCGGGCGTAGAACTGAGCCTCCCGGATGGCCTTGAACGCAGAACGATAAACCTCCGGCAGCCGGGCATCCTGCCAGCGCAGATTACTTCCTCGGCCCGGCGCGCCGAACACGCGGCATACCAGGCAGGCCTGTTTGTGTGCGGAGCACATGCCGCTGGGACGCGGCGCGTGACAAACGCGCAATCCAACATCCTTAGCCAACTGCTCACAGGCTCGCCGGACACGTCCTTTGAGCGACGAAGCGGGGATGCAGGCAAAGCCATCTGCATCCCGTTCTACGGTGCGATGGATCAGTCCTCGTCGAAAGCCGGTGCCCAGTACCAGCGGACCGTCCATCTGAATTGTAAGAGGCCGAATCTCAATTTTCACTCTCGCCATTATGCTCCCCCTTTCACTTGAATGAAGGGATACAACTCCACCAGGTCTGTGAGCGCAGAAACCTTGCGACCATCCCGTTCTTTAGTGTCGGCATCCCAAGGTGGAAGTTGACCATCAAACTTTACCCCAAAATCGCTAAAGAAGGTCTTTAGCCGATTGTATAGCTCCTTATCCTCACGCTGTCCCAGACGCCCCAAAGTGGCAATGCTCGCCAATTGCGCGTTCACCTCACTCTCAAACAATGCCTGATACATCGTCTGCAACTGGCTCATCGGGAAATCCACTCGCTTTAGCTGGCGAATGTGAGAGAGGAGGCATCCGAGCTTTTCCAGTGTGTAGGGCCGGCGATGAGGTATGGTTTTGCGCATTGTTTCCAGGTCAGTATCGCTCCCAGAGACGATTAAGAAGTCTATGGCTCCGGTTTCATAACCTTCGCTTGCACAGTGCTTTTTCGCCGACTTTTGCAACGCCTCGGCCAGTTGATGCATAGCTGGGATAGGAAAATCGGCATGGGCCAGCACTATGCCGCCAGCCATAGTCAAATTTTTAACATCGGTCAGCCCGGCTGGATCCACTACCTTGCTCAATGACTTTCGCTCAAACCCCTCGGCGATAGTCAGAGCAACCTCAATGGCAATGTCGGCCGCCGTAATGAGCAGCACGTCGTCGCCACCGATCAGCACAATCTCAAACGGGGCAATGCCATCACGCGGGGAGCCATGGTCCTGCAAGGCGGTAAACACCTGCTCCTTGGTAAGATTATAGAGACCAGTTGAGAATTGACCATACCGCTCTATGGTCTGTGGTTTGTCTAGCAGGCTTCCTATGTGATTGCCGTCCAGGGCAATAAAGCCAACGTAGTTAGGTGGCCGGGCGACCACTCCGATGCCGTCGAGGTCGTCAGCTATTTCTGTTCTATTCCATTCTACAGAGCCAATCCACTCTAGAAACTCATCAAAGTACCCTTGTCTCTTATCGCCGCCCGGCTTGCGCTTTTTGTCACAGGAACAGCAAAGCCAATCGCCACTTCTGTCGTTGGCACGAGTCGCTGCCAGCTGTTGACCGCACGAATCGCATAGGCACAGATAAGGTTCTATGGGTAGCGTGGTCAGTTCAGCCTTGGCCGCTTTGACCCGGCGCAAACGCTGACCGGCTTCCGCCATCCTTTCACCGAATTCTCTGCCAGGTCCGTTTGTTGGGAGAAAGACGCCTGTTATGGAAGCTGTAATCGTTTCAGCCTGGAACTCCCGTTCAATCTGTGCGATCAGATCTTTGGCTTCCTGTTCGGTGGATACAAGGACAGCAGCCCCGCCACCGGCGGAATAAACCAAATTCTTCTCGTAGCGATCTTGGAGTTCCTTCTTGCGCTTACGGTCAAGGTTCTCAAGCAAAGCACTGCCACCACGAATCTCCTTCAGTCGATTTGTGACAAACAGATATTGCTTGATGCGATCAGTGTCAAAACAGACCAACCATTGTTGTTTGCTCATCATCTCTGCCTCCTTGGTATTGACACAGCTATTGTTGGCTCTCCAGGATTTCGCAGGGTTTCGCTTTAAGGGGATTGCCAAATCCCCGCCTTTAATGATGCAGCGTCATCGTGCCCCCAAATGTGGCTCGGTTTTGGCAATCCGAGCCGAGCGCGGCTAGCGCCATGCGAAATCCCAAAGAGCCCTATTGTTGCCTCCGCGCAGCCATTAGTCACTACCACCCTCAATTCTCACATCTTGACCTCCCTTTCTCCCACACAACAACGAATTCAGAAAAGAACGAATCGAATACGCGACCCATTCGTTCCATTCCCCATTCGCTGTAGTGTCCCCTCATGGCGCCGTCCA
>DSAR01000315.1 GCA_011046405.1 Chloroflexota bacterium
CGGCAGCGTCGTGCAGATCGGCGATCCCATCACCGAGAAGGCCGCGCTGGAAGCCTGCATGCGCGCCCGCGACGAGGAACTGTACACCGCCATCACCGATTGCGGTGCGGGCGGCTTCTCCTCGGCCGCCGGTGAGATGGGCAGCCAGGTCGGCGTCGAGATCGAGCTCCAGGACGTGCCACTCAAGTACCCCGGCCTGCGCCCGTGGGAGATCTGGCTTTCAGAAGCCCAGGAGCGCATGGTAATGGCCGTCCCGCCCCAGAATCTACCCCGCCTGCGCCAGATTTGCGCCGAATTGGACGTGGAGATCACCGTCATCGGGCGCTTCACCGGTGACGGGCGGCTGCACGTCCGCTACGGTGGACGGCTGGTGGCCAACCTGGACATGGCCTTCGTCCACGAAGGCTGGCCCCAGCCCAACCTCCGAGCCGAATGGACGCCGCCCCAGTTCCCCGAACCGGCCATCGCGCCGCCGGCCGACCTGACGCCGATCCTGGAAAGGGCGTTGGCCCATCCTGACGTCGCCAGCAAGGAGCCCGTCATCCGCCGTTACGACCACGAGGTCCAGGCCGCCACCATCGTCAAGCCACTGCTCGGCTGGGAAAACGACGGCCCCTCCGACGCCGCTGTGCTCCGCCCGTTGGAACCGGGCGGTTGGCGCGGACTGGCCCTCGGCCGCGGCGTCAACCCGCACTACGGGCCCGGCGATGCCTACGCCCTGGCCTGGGCCGTGCTTGACGAGGCGGTGCGCAACGTGGTGGCCGTGGGCGCCGATCCCGACCGCGTCGCCCTGCTGGACAATTTCTGCTGGGGCAACCCGGCCTTACCCGACCGCATGGGGGGCTTGGTCCGCGCTGCCCAGGGGTGTCACGACGCCGCGCTGGCCTACGGCACCCCCTTCATCTCCGGCAAGGACAGCCTGAACAACGAGTACGTCGATCCCCAGGGACAGAAACGCGCCATCCCGCCGACGCTGCTGGTCTCGTCACTGGGCATCGTGGCCGACGTGCGCCGGGCCGTGACTATGGACCTGAAGCGCGCGGGCAATGTGCTCTACGTCGTCGGCGAAACCCGGGCCGAGTTGGGCGGCTCGCTCTACCACCGCCTGCACGACGCCATAGGCAACACCGTCCCCGCCCCCGTGCCCGACGCCATCGAGACCATGCGCGCCCTGCATCGGGCCATCGACGCCGGGCTGGTCCGCGCCTGCCACGACCTGTCGGAGGGCGGCCTGGCGGTCGCCGCGGCCGAGATGGCCATCGCCGGGCGGCTGGGGCTCGACCTGGACCTGGCCGATCTACCCCGCGCCGCCGGCGTAGACCACGACGCTGCCGGCGTAGACCACGACGCTGCCGGCGTAGACCACGACGCCGTCGCGCTGTTTGCCGAGTCCAACGCCCGCTTCCTGGTCGAGGTCGCGCCCGACGACGCCGGGACCTTCGAGGCGACGCTCACCGGGCGATCGGTGGCCGCCCTGGGCCACGTCACCGCCGGGGATCGCCTGCGCGTGCGCGGGCTGGGGGGCGACGTATGCCTGGATAGTTCCATCGACAACCTGCGCCGGGCCTGGCAGGGGACAGAGGTCGTTTAGCGAAAAATCCACTCAACCGACGAGAGAGTGTCTAAATCTATGAACCGAGCAAACGTCTTGATCCTACACGCGACCGGCACCAACCGGGACCCGGACGCCGCCTGGGCGATCGAACAGGCCGGCGGCGAGCCGCACATCCTGCACGTCAACGCGCTGCGCCAGAATCCGGCCCGCCTGCACGACTTCCAGATGTTGATCCTGCCCGGCGGCTTCTCCTACGGCGATGCCCTGGGCGCCGGGCGGCTCCTTTCCACCGACGTGCGCTGGCTCTTCCACGACGAACTGGCCCGCTTCATCGAGGCCGGCAAGCCCGTCATCGGCATCTGCAACGGCTTCCAGACCCTGGTCAAGAGTGGCTGGCTCCCCGGCCCGCCCGAACGCGGCATCCAGGCCACGCTGACGCGCAACGGTTCCAATCACTTCGAATGCCGCTGGGTGTGGCTGGAACCGAATCCCGACAGCGTCTGCCCCTTCACCAGGGGGCTCAGCGAGCGCATCTACTGCCCGGTGGCCCACGGCGAGGGACGCTTCGTCCCCCGCGACGACGCCGAACTCCGGCGCCTCCAGGCGCGCGGCCAGATCGCGCTGACCTACGCCGCGCCCGACGACGGGCCGCTCGGCTACCCGGACAACCCCAACGGTTCCGTCGCCCACATCGCCGGTATCTGCAACGAACAGGGCAACGTCCTGGGCCTCATGCCCCATCCGGAGGATCACGTCGTCCCGTGGCAACGCCCCCGCTGGTCGCGCGGCGAGGGGAACGCATCCGGCCTGCCACTCTTCGTCCAGGCCATCCGCCACGTGGGTCGGTAGGTCGGTATGTTGGTATGTTGGTAGGCCGGTAAATCGGTATATTGGTGGGCTGGTAGACTGGTAGACTGGTAGACTGGTAGACTGGTAGACTGGTAGACTGGTAGACTGGTAAGCGGGTAATCTTAAACCTGAAACCTTTTAGCAAGGAGATGCCTATGATAGACACTCAAACCATCCAACGTCACATCCCCCACGCCCTGACGGGGGTCGAGATTGAATGGCCCCACGAGCAGGCGCGGGGCAAGGTGCGCGATATTTTCACGCTGCCCGACGACGAGCGCATGGCCCTCGTCACCACCGACCGCCTCTCGGCCTTCGACCGGATTTTGACGGCGGTGCCGTACAAGGGCCAGGTCCTCAACCAACTCAGCGCCTTCTGGTTCGAGCAGACCGCCGACATCATCCCCCACCACGTCATCGACCTGCCTGACCCCAACACCAGCCTGGTGCACGCGTGCGAGGCCCTGCCGGTGGAGGTGGTCGTGCGCGGCTACATCACTGGCGTGACCCAGACCGCCCTGTGGTACCGCTATTCCCTGGGGGAGCGCACCATCTACGGCTACGACTTCCCCGACGACATGCAGAAAAACGAGCAGTTACCCGCGCCTATCATCACCCCCACCACCAAGGGCCGCCACGGCGAGCACGACGAGCGCATCACGTGCGCCGAGGTGGTCGAGCGGGGCTTGCTCGACGCCGAGACGTGGGAGCAGATCCAGGCCGCGGCCCTGGAGATCTTCCGACGGGGGCAGGAGATCGCCCGCCAGGGTGGCCTGATCCTGGTGGACACCAAGTACGAGTTCGGCCGGGCGCCCGACGGCCGGGTGATGGTCATCGACGAGGTCCACACTCCCGACAGCAGCCGCTTCTGGATCGCCGACAGCTACGACACCCGATTCGCCGAGGGAGAGGAGCCAGAGAACTTCGACAAGGAATTCCTGCGCCTATGGTACGCCGAGCGCGGCTATCGCGGCGACGGGGAGCCCCCCGAGCCGAGCGACGAGCTCATCACCCAGGTCAGCCAGCGCTACGTCACCCTGTACGAAAAGCTCACCGGCCAGATCTTCGACCCGGCCGCCTACCCGGCCAATCCGCGCATCGTCGCCGCCCTCCACGCCCTAACCTGAAACCTGAAACCCGCAACCTTTATACCAGGAGGCTCTTATGCTAACCATCATCATCATGGGATCACCCAGCGACCAGCCCATCGCCGATAAAATCACCCAGGCCCTGGACGAGTTCGGTCTGCCGTGGGACCTGCGCGTGGCCTCGGCCCACAAGGTCCCCCAATACGTCCTGGAGATGCTGGAAACTTACGAGAACGACCCGCGCCCCAAGGTCTACATCACCATCGCCGGGCGCAGCAACGCCCTCAGCGGCCTGATCGACGCCCAGGTTCAGTCCCCCGTCATCGCCTGCCCTCCTTACTCCGACAAATTCGCCGGGGGGGACGTGTACTCCTCCTTGCGCATGCCCTCGGGCGTCGCGCCGGCCGTCATACTGGAACCGGCCAACGCCGCCCTGCTGGCGGCCAAGATCTTGAGCCTGGCCGATCCCGACCTGCGCCAGAGGGTCCGTGAGGCCCAGGAAAAGCACCGCCAACGGCTCCTGGCAGCCGACGAGGCGGTGCACAAGAAAGACGAGTGATGTATCCGATCTCTGAAAAACCGCACGAATCCTGCGGCGTCTTCGGCATCTACGCCCCCGGCGCCCAGGTCGCCCGCCTGGCCTTCTTCGCCCTCTACGCACTGCAACACCGGGGACAGGAAAGCGCCGGTATCGTCACCTCCGATGGGCGCGCGGCTCACATCCACAAGGCGGTCGGCCTGGTCTCCCAGGTCTTCACCGAAGAGAACCTGCACCATCTGCGGGGGCACCTGGCCATCGGCCACAACCGGTACTCGACCACCGGCTCCACCCGCTTGCGCAACGCCCAGCCCTACCTGATCGAGACTGCCCTGGGCCCCCTGGGCGTCGCCCACAACGGCAACCTGACCAACGCCCCCGCCCTGCGCCGCGACCTGCTGAACCGGGGCGTCGGGCTGACATCCTCCTCCGACAGCGAGGTCATCACCCAGATGTTGGCCGGTGTGCCGGGCGAGGCCTGGGAAAATCGTATCTCCGCCTTCATGAGACAGGCCGAGGGCGCCTACTCGCTGACCATCCTGACCCGCGACGCCGTCTACGCCGTCCGCGACACCTGGGGCTTTCGCCCGCTGTGCGTCGGCAAGCTGGAGGACAAAGGCTGGGTGCTCGCCTCGGAGACATGCGCCCTGGCGACCATCGGCGCCACCTTCGTCCGGCCGCTCCATCCCGGGGAAATCGTCCGCCTGGACCAGGACGGATTGACCGCGTGGCAGACAGAGACGGGCCAACAGCCCTCGCTATGCGTCTTCGAATACATCTACTTCGCCCGCCCCGATTCCATCCTGGAAGGCCGTTCGGTCCATTGGGTGCGGCGTCATCTGGGCGCAAGGCTGGCCCAGGAATACCCTGTCGAGGCCGACATGGTCATCGGCGTGCCCGATTCCGCCACCTCCCACGCCATCGGCTACGCCAACGCCTCCGGCATTCCCTACGGCGAGGGCTTGATCAAGAACCGCTACATCGGACGGACCTTCATCCAGCCCGATGACCAACTGCGCCGGCTGGGCGTGGCGCTCAAGTTCAACCCCCTGGCCGACATCGCCGGCAAGCGCCTCATCGTCGTCGACGATTCCATCGTGCGGGGCAACACCAGCAGTCCCCTGGTCAAACTGCTGCGCCAGGCCGGGGCCAGGGAGGTGCACATGCGGGTGGCCTCGCCGCCCATCCGGCACCCGTGTTTCATGGGTGTGGACATGAGCACGCGAGAGGAACTCATCGCCGCCCGCCTGAGCGTGGACGATATTGCCCGCCACCTGGACGTCGATAGCCTGGGCTATCTATCATTGGAGGGATTGGAGGCTGTCGTCGGGCGGGGGGATGGCGGCCATTGCATGGCATGCTTCTCTGGCCAATACCCCGTCGCCGCTGATGGTGGCTCAGGCAAGCAAGCGTTCGAACCTATACCCCGGTAGGCTCGGCGCGCTCCTGGCCTATCTGAGCGATAAAAACCCGTATCGGCCTTTGTAAAAAGTACACAGGAGATGAAGATGAAACCCGCTCTATTGGTCATCGACATGCAAAAAAGCCTTCTTCGATTTCGATCCGACGATGACACAATCCCTCCAGGATGCCACCGAATGCATCAACGCCGCCATCGCGCTGTTCCGAGCAAAACAGATGCCCGTCGTCAGCATCCAACACGTCGAGGAAGCAGAAAACCTCGTCCCCGGAGAGGAAGGGTTCGATTTGCCCAACGAACTGGACGTGCTCGATTCGGACCTGCACATCCACAAGACCTATGGGAACGCGTTCAACCAGACCGCCCTCGAAAGCAAATTGCGCGAGATGGACGTGGATACCGTGATCGTCACCGGCTTTTGCGCCGAATACTGTGTCCTGTCGACGTATCGCGGGGCCCAGGACGTGGACCTGGCCCCCATCATCCTGCACGATTCCCTCGCCAGCGGCAATCCCGAACGCATCCCGTTCGTCGAAGACATCAGCGACGTCATCTCCTACGGGGCGTTGAGAAAAGTACTGGCGTAATCGAAACCCATAGACGTTGGACATCGGACTTAGAACATAAAGGAGAAACCCCATGCGCGTGATGATTGTCGGTTCGGGCGGACGAGAGCACACCTTGACGTGGAAAATCGCCCAATCACCCCAGGTCAGCCAGATCTTTGTCGCCCCGGGTAACGGCGGAACGGCGGCCATCGCCGAGAACGTGCCCATCCCTGCCACCGATATTCCCGCCCTCCTGAAATTTGCCCGTGAGAAAGCGATCGACCTGACCGTGGTCGGCCCCGAGGCGCCTCTCGTCGCCGGCCTGGTGGACGCCTTCGCCAAGGTCGGTCTGCCCGTCTTCGGTCCCACCAGTGCAGCGGCCCAGCTGGAAGGCTCCAAGGCTTTCTCCAAGCAGTTCATGATCGAGGAGGGCATCCCCACCGGCGTGGGCGTCGTATTCGACGACTACGAGGTCGCCTGGGCCTACCTGGCGCGGCAACAGCCCCCCGTCGTCGTCAAGGCCAGCGGCCTGGCCGCCGGGAAAGGCGTCATCATCTGTGCCTCGCTGGAAAAGGCCGAGGCCGCCCTGCACCGGGTGATGGTCGAGCGGGACTTCGGTCCGGCCGGCGACCAGGTCCTCATCGAAACCTGCCTGGTGGGCGAGGAAGCCTCGCTGCTGGCCTTCACCGACGGCCAAACCATCGTGACCATGCCGCCGGCCCGGGACTACAAGCGCATCGGCGACGGCGACCGGGGGCCCAACACCGGCGGGATGGGCTGCTACGCCCCCTCCCCCTACCTCTCACCCGACCTGATCGACGAAATCACCGCCCGGGTCCTCCAACCGGCCGTCGATGGCATGCGCCGCCGGGGCACGCCCTACGTCGGCGTGCTCTACGCCGGCATGATGCTGACCGAGCAAGGCCCCCGCGTCCTGGAGTTCAACTGCCGCTTCGGTGACCCCGAGACCCAGGTCCTCCTGCCGTTGCTGGAAAACGACCTGGTTGACGTCTTCCAGGCCTGTATCGAGGGTCGTCTCGACGAGATTGAGATCACGTGGCGCCTGCAACACACCCTGTGTGTCGTCATAGCCTCCGAGGGTTACCCCGTCGCCTACGAGAAGGGAAAGGAGATCACCGGCGTGGACGAAGCCAACGCCTTACCCGACGTCGTCGTCTTCCAGGCCGGGACGAAGCAGGAAGACGGGCGGCTGCTCACCGCCGGCGGGCGCGTTTTGGCCGCCACCGCCATCGGCGAGAGCCTGGTGCACGCCCGTGAGAAGGCCTACGCGGCCGTGGAACGCATCCACTTCCAGGGCGCCCACTATCGCCAAGACATCGGCCGTCCCAAAGAAATGTTTGACAAAAAAGCTTCCCAAGCAGTCAGCGCCTACGCCGCCGCCGGGGTGGATATCGAGGCCAAGATGGACGCCTTCCAGCAAATGCAATCCGCCGTCGAAAGCACCTACACCCCGGCGGTTTTGGCCGGTATCGGCGCCTTCGGCGGGGCGCTGGCCCTCGACGAACTGCTCCAGGTTCAAGACCCGGTGCTGGTCGCCTCCACCGACGGCGTGGGAACCAAGACGATGATCGCCGAGGCGATGGGCCGTTACGAGACCATCGGCCACGACATCGTCAACCATTGCATCAACGACGTCCTGGTGCAGGGCGCCCGTCCGCTCTTCTTCCTGGACTACGTCGCCGCCGGCAAACTGGACCCCGCGACCATCGTCGCCATCGTAACCAGCTGTGCCGAGGCCTGCCGGGCCAGTGGATGCGTCCTCATCGGCGGCGAGACGGCCGAGATGCCGGGCGTCTACCAACCGGGCACCTTCGATCTGGTGGGCACGCTGGTCGGCTGGGTGGCGCGTGATCGTATCATCGACGGGCGCGACGTCCAGCCCGGCGACGTCTGCCTGGGTCTACCTTCCGATGGCCTGCACACCAACGGCTACTCCCTGGCCCGCCTGGTCTTCGGCGACTTGGGCTGGGAGACGGTGCTGCCCGAACTCGGCCGCTCCATCGGCGAGGAACTGCTGACGCCGCACAAGTCATACCTGCCGGCGTTCGAGACGCTGGTCGAGGCCGGCGTGACCATCAAGGCGATGTCGCACCTCACCGGCGGCAGCTTCCCCGACAACCTCCCGCGCGTGCTGCCCGAGGGCGTGGGCGCCCGACTCGACCGGGACGCCTGGCCCGTGCCCCCCATCTTCCGCCTGATCCAGGAGATGGGACGCGTGGATGAACGGGAGATGTACCACGTCTACAACATGGGCATTGGTATGATCGTGATCGTGTCGCCCGCCGAGGTCAACCGGGCGTTGAACGGTCTGCCCGAGGCCCTCGTCATCGGGGAGATCACCGCCTGGGATGGCAGCGAGCCCCGGGTGAAACTCTAACGTAACCGTTCGGACCAGGGGAACTTGGGCACAGAATCTGCGGAAGTCTGCATCCGCTCCGCAGGAGCGTCATCTGCGTCCCACTTCGTATCTTCTCAATAAGTTGGGGAGCTGTGGCCGGTCTCCCGACCGAGCCACAGCGGGCACGGTCAGGAGACCGGCCCGAGCGAGTTTGCCCCGGTTTATTGAGATGATACTCCCACTTCTTTCAACTGCGTAAGTCCTAAACTTTTCCATTTCGCGGAGCATCGAAATGCCCCGCTGACACGGAAAACCTGTTGAAACAGGTTAGACCATTGCTTTTAGCGCGTTTCAACGCACTTTCCGTATGACCCGATGATTTCAGGTTCTTTGGGATTTCGCATGGCCGCGGTGAGAGATTAGCCACGAATCCTTACAATCTAACTTGACATCGTTGGGACCGACCCGTAGGACGTAGGACCTAAGACGTAGGACCTAAGACGTAGGACCTAGGACCCTCAATAGGAGATGAAACATATGCCCAAGAGACACTTCCTAGTTCTCTCACTCATTCTCGCGCTCTGCCTGTTGGCGGGATGTGAGCGCGCGCCCAAGGAGCCTTTCGTAGGCGCCACGTCCAGCGGCTCTCTCGACAAGGAGGAGCCGGGCAGTAACCTAATGTTCACCATCGAGATCGAAGACGAGGGCGATCCCGTCGGCATCGACTTCCGGGGCGTCCTGACGGCGGGCAGCGTGAAGCTGCAGATCGTGGACGCCGAGGACGATATCTATAAGGAGTGGACGTTCGACGAGCTGGGGACGTTCTCGTTGAACACCACCCTGTACCCGCCGCCCGGCACCTACCGCTATGGCATGGCCTGGGACGGCCCTGTCCAGTTGGCCCAGTACGGCCTGGCGTGGAAACCCCACCCCATCGAGACTCCCGAGATCAGCCCGCTGGTGCTCCTGCCCGGCATCGGTATGCTGCTCGTAGCCCTGGGATTCGTGATCTACGTCGCAGTGCGCAAGTTGGGGTGGCGATACCTGGGTCTGGGCGCGCTGGGTTGGGTCATCACCGTGGCCCTCAAGTTCGCCTGGGCCATCCCCTTCAACTCCCCCGTCTACGAAGCATTGAAAGGGTCCCTGCCGGAGGCAGTCGCCAACGCCGTCTTCTACATTTACGTCGGCGCGCTCACCGGTGTCTTCGAGGTCGGCATTGTCTGGCTGGTGTTGCGCTACACGAAGCTGGGGAACGTGGCCTGGGAACGCGCGCAGGCCTTCGGGTTCGGATTCGGTGGGATAGAAGCGGCCTTATTGGGCCTTAACGCCCTGGTCGGCGCGGCGACGGTCTTGATCGCACCGGCGGCGCTGCCGCTGGGGGCTCTGGAACAGGTCGCCCTGGCGAACAATCCTATCTACGGTCTGGCGCCTATCTGGGAACGCTTCTTCACGGTCCTGGTTCACCTCTTCAGCAACGTGCTGCTCTTCTACGGCGCGCGGAAACGCGAGTCCCGCTGGTTCTGGCTCGCCTTCGCCTACAAATCCGGTATCGACGCCATAGCCGCCTGGGGGCAGCTCACGGGTTTGGACACGCTGGGCGCCCTGTGGGCCATTGAACTCGTGGTGGCCCTGTGGGGCGTTGCGGGTTGGCTGGGGGTGCGCGCGATACGGGATCGCTATCCACAGTCAGAGGCAAACGTGGATCGGACGTCGGACATAGGACGTCGGACTTGACACGGAGGCAAAAAATGACCCGTATCGCCATCCTGATCTCAGGCTATGGTTCCAATCTACAGGCCATCATCGACGCCGTCGAAGCGGGCGAGCTGCCCAGCGTCGAGATCGCCCTGCTCGTCTCCAACCGGCGCGAGGCCTACGGCATCAAGCGCGCCGTGCGGCACGGGATCCCGGTGGTCTATTTCCCCCTGGCGCCCTATACCC
>DSAR01000001.1 GCA_011046405.1 Chloroflexota bacterium
GTGTGCAGTGCGGATCACAATCCGCGTCGATGGGGCAAGGGCCATCATGGGTGGTGACGGAAGCCAACACGTCGCCTGTAAACTGCCGGATTGTGATCCGGCGGGCACAAGGTGAGCAGTCACTTTATTTTATGGAATTAGAGTGAAACGGAGAGAGATGATGAACAAAAAACGAATACTTACTGGAGATCGACCCACGGGCCAGTTGCACCTGGGCCACTACGTCGGCAGCCTGGCCAACCGGGTTCGATTGCAAGACGATGATGATTACGAGTGCTTCTTCATCATTGCCGACCTGCACGTCCTCACGACGAAACCGGAGAAGCGCTACATCCAGGAAATTCGCCGTCACACCCACGAGATCGTGCTCGATTACCTGGCGGTCGGCATCGATCCGGAACAGAGCACCACCTTCGTCCAATCAGCCATCCCCGGCACCTACGAACTGAACCTGTTCTTCGAGATGCTGGTCAGCGTCCCCCGGTTGGAGCGGGTGCCCAGCCTCAAGGATATGGCCCGGGACGCCCAGCTCCAGAGTATGCCTTTTGGGCTGCTGGGGTATCCGGTGCTCCAGGCCGCCGACATCCTGCTGCCCCGCGCGCACCTGGTGCCGGTCTCCAAGGATAACGAGGCCCACGTCGAGGTCGCCCGCGAGGTCGCCCGGCGTTTCAATCGCCTGTACGACACCGTCTTCCCCGAGCCCGAGGGGCTCATCGGGGACGTGCTGGTGGGCACCGACGGGCAGACCAAGGCCAGCAAGTCGCTGGACAACGTCATTTACCTGGCCGATGACGCCGAGACAGTCGAGCGCAAGGTCCAGCGGATGTACACCGATCCCAACCGCGCCAGCGCCGACGTCCCCGGACAGGTCGAGGGCAACCCGGTCTTCATCTACCACGATGCCTTCAACCCCGATAAGGCCGAGGTCGAGACACTCAAGGATCGCTATCGCAAAGGAAAAGTGGGCGACGTGGCGGTCAAGGAGCGATTGGCCCGGGCCATCAACGATTTCCTCGACCCGATCCGCGAGCGCCGGGCGCGTTACGCGGCCCAAACCGGCCTCGTCGAGGAGATCATCCACCACGGCAACCAGCGCATGCGCCGGGAATCAGAAGAGACGATGCGCCGGGTGCGCGAGGCGATGGGATTGCAAGCGCCGGCCTTAACGCCCATCTCGAAGGACGGCCACGCGCTGCTGGCCGGGCTGATCTACTGTTGAAGGAATGTTGCGTATGTACCTGACGAGCGTTCGATTGAGAAGCGAGGATTATCCCACCGACCGCTATTACCCGTTCAACGTGCCCATCCTGAGACTCCCAGCGGAATTGACGTTCAAGAGCCGGGTCGTCTTTTTCGTCGGCGAGAACGGTTCGGGCAAGTCCACGTTGCTGGAAGCCATCACCCGGAAATGCGGCATCCACATCTGGGATAAGCCCAAGCGCCACCTGGCCCATCACAATCCTTACGAGACGAAGCTGTCCAAGTACATCACCGTGACCTGGGCCAACGGGCACGTCGCCGGTTCGCTCTTCCGGGCCGAGACTTTCCGCGACATGGCCGATTTCCTGGACGATGTGGCGCTCTGCGACCCGGGACGGCTGGAGTACCATGGAGGTCGCATCCTGAACACCCTGTCGCACGGTGAGGGCATCCTGAGTTACCTCAGCAACCGCTACAAGATCAAGGGGCTGTACGTCCTGGACGAGCCGGAGGCCGCCCTCTCGCCAGCCAGCCAGGTGAAATTCCTGGAAATGCTCCGCCACCTGGACGACGCCGGTCACGCGCAATTCATCATCGCCACCCACTCGCCAATCCTGTTATCCTATCCCGGCGGGCAGATTTTCAGCTTCGATCAATCGCGTATCCGGGAGATCGATTACGAGGAGACGGCGCATTACAAGGTTTACAAGCGGTTTTTCGAGGATCGGGAGTAGGGATTATGGAGTACGGAGTAGGTCACCCTCCCCATACTCCATAATTCCTACTTCTTACTCCTTACTCCCACTCACAGGAAAGGAGCGCGGCTACCGATAACCCATCCCTCATTTCAAAAAACCTCGTACATCTAAAAAACATAAGGAGAAAAAATGACCCAGTACAAGTATCTACTCACAGAAAAGGACATGCCGACCCATTGGTACAACATCGTGGCGGACATGGAGACGCCGCCGCCGCCTTACCGCCATCCGGCGACGTTGGAACTCCTGGGGCCTGACGACCTGGCACCGGTCTTTCCGCAAGCCCTGATTGAGCAGGAGGTCAGCGCCGAGCGTTGGATCGAGATCCCCGAAGAGGTCCAGGACGTGCTCAAGATGTGGCGCCCCGCCCCGCTCTACCGCGCTCATCGCTGGGAAAAGCAACTGGACACCCCGGCCAGGATCTATTACAAGTGGGAAGGCGTCAGCCCTCCCGGCAGCCACAAGCCGAACACCGCCATCGCCCAATGCTACTACGCCAGGCAGGAAGGATTGGAGGGATTCGCCACCGAGACCGGAGCCGGGCAGTGGGGCAGCGCCCTCAGTTTTGCCACCCAATTTTTCGGCCTGAAATGCAAGGTCTTCATGGTCACCATCAGCTACCACCAGAAGCCTTACCGGCGGGTGATGATGGAGACGTGGGGCGGCAGTGTGGTCCCCAGCCCCAGCAGCGAGACGAACGCCGGCCGGGTGATCCTGGCGCAGGACCCGGAGACGACGGGCAGCCTGGGCATCGCCATCAGCGAGGCGATCGAATACGCCGTCACCCACGACGGGTGGAAATACTCGCTGGGCAGCGTGGTCAACTTCGTCCTGCTCCACCAGACGGTCATCGGGCTGGAGGCCAAGAAGCAGATGGAGATGGCGGGCGACTATCCCGATATCGTCATCGGCTGCGCCGGGGGCGGCAGCAACGCCGCCGGTCTGATCTATCCCTTCATGCAGGACAAGCTGACGGGCACCAAGCCCAACCTGCGGGCGATGTTCGTCGAATCGAGCGCTTGCCCCAGCATGACGCGGGGCCAATACGCCTACGACTGGGGCGACACGGCCAAGACTGGCCCGGTGACCAAGATGCACACCGTGGGCCACGGCTTCATCCCCGCGCCGGTCCACGCCGGCGGCTTGCGCTATCACGGCATGGCGCCCACCATCTGCCACCTGTTGAGCAACGAGCAGGCCGAGGCCCGCGCCTATCACCAGATCGAGATCTTCGACGCGGCCCACAGTTTCGCCCGGGCCGAGGGCTTCATCGTGGCGCCGGAAACGGCCCACGCCATCAAGGCGGTCTACGACGAGGCGATGGCCTGCAAGGAAGCGGGCGAGGACAAGGTCATCCTGTTCAACGCCAGCGGCCACGGCCACTTCGACCTCTCGGCTTACGACGCCTATCATGGGAAAGATCTCCTTGATTACGAACTGGAGGAAGATCGGCTGGAACGGGCTCTGGAGGATTTGCCGGAGATTGCGGAGTGAGGGTTGGGGGTTGCAGGTTTAGGGCTTAAGATTTAGGGTCGAACTGAGTGGAGAGCAGGTAGATTGGGGATGTATACCCGTCTACCTGCTTTTTGTGTCGGCTACTTACTTGTCTCCCTCTCGTTTCCATGTACAATGAAGCTTCTGTCGTTTTCTCCGTGAATCTCTATGTCTAAATTAGATTGCTCTGAGTCATTAAGTCATCTTTCCATCACGAGGTGCCGATGAAAATCACGTATCGCGACCAGGAATGGGAACTGGAAGGGCAACAACGGGTGCGGGAGGCTATCGAAGCGGTAGGCCTCATCCCGGAGACGGTGCTCGCCGTGCGAGACGGCAAACTGCTGACCGAAGACACGATCTTGAGCGAGGATGACGCGATCAAATTGGTCGCCGTCATCTCGGGCGGATAGGGGCTGGCGAGGAACTGGGATGAAGTGTCTCAAATGTGGTCGCCCGGCTGTGTTCCACATGCGCCACCACAAATTGGCGTTATGCGAGATTCACTACCCGGAATGGTTCGTCAAGCAGACGGAGCGCGCCATCCAGAAGTACCGCATGTTTGATCCCGGGGCGCGGGTGCTGATCGCCGTCTCGGGCGGCAAGGATAGCCTCGCGCTGTGGGACGTGCTGATGGGGTTGGGTTATGCGGTCCACGGCCTGTACATCGACCTGGGGATTGATTGGAGACACAAGGGGGGAATCGACTATTCGTCCGTCTCGCGCGAGAAGGTCGTGCAATTCGCCGCCACGCGTCCCGAAGCCCGGTTCACGGTGGTGGACGTAGCGGCTGAATACGGCGAGAGTATGCCCCAAGCGGCGCAGCGCATACGGCGCGGGAGAGATAAGCCCTGCTCGATCTGCGGCCTGATCAAGCGCCACGTGATGAATCGCGTGGCCCGCGACGGCGATTACGACGTGCTGGTCACCGGCCACAACCTGGACGACGAGGCCGCCGCCCTGTTCGGCAACGTGCTCCACTGGAAAACGGGCTACCTGGCCCGCCAGGCGCCGGTGCTTCCGGCCCAGGGCGAGGGATTGGTCCGCAAGGCCAAGCCCTTCTGCCGCCTCTACGAGCGGGAGACGGCCGCCTACACCCTCATCGCCGGCATCGACTACGTCTACGCCGAATGCCCTTACGCAATTGGCGCGACCAGCCTGCGCTACAAGGAGACGCTGAGCCAGATGGAGCACCAGGCGCCGGGGACCAAGTTGCAGTTCTACCTGGGGTTCTTGCGTGCACGGAAGGAGGCGTTTTTCAGGGAGCGGGCCGAGGGCGTCACCTTAACCCCTTGCCACAACTGCGGACAACCGAGCAGCGCCCCCGATTTGTGCGCCTTCTGCCGGTTGTGGGAGCGTTGAGCAGCGCGACGCATCATTTTGACCGATGGGATTAGTCTTTACAGCTCACGGATGAACACGGATTGCCACGGATTTTTTCTTTCAAGCGCGTAACTGCTCAGCCTACGTGTGCAGTGCGGATCACAATCCGCGTCGATGGTGCAAGGGCCATCATGGGTGGAGACTGAAGCCAACACGTCGCCTGTAAACTGCCGGATTGTGATCCGGCGGGCACAAGGTGAGCAGTCACGTCCTATTTTAAGTTTTCAAGAGCAGCGCGCTTACTCTTCTCCGAAGATCTTTAGCCACGCCTCGACCTCCTCGGCCGACAACTGGCCTTTGGGTTTGTCCAACCCCTCATCCGGCCCTCGTTCAATCGACGCATCTGCTTTGCTCTTCTCCCGAGAAGCGTCGAGCAGCTGGGCGAACGTGTCGGAACGCACCACCTGCGCCCGCCGCGACCGGGCGGCCGCGATTACCTCCCGGTCCGAGGTCACGACCGTCAACTGGCGCGGTTTTCGCGCCCGGCGGATGCGTTCGCACAGGATCGCGTCGGCGGTGCGCCCGGTCGAGGCGAACACCACCTCCACGCCGCCGCCGGAGAGTGTCGAATGACCACCTGGCAAACCGCGATCGAAGACCACCGTGATCCGCTGGCGCGTGCGGGCGGCGTAGGTGCGTAACCGCGCCGTCAGTTTGGCCTCGTCGTGGGGATCGTCCAGGCTAATGTCGGGCAGGCGTCCAATGAGATTGTGTCCGTCGATTAGGAGTGGCATGGGTTGGTAGGTTGGTAGGTTGGTAGGTTGGTAGGTTGGTAGATTGGTAGGTTGGCGGGCAGTCTAACTGTTGCAGGGCTGTTCAGCAGCCACCTTGAGAGAGGGGAAAACGAAGCAGATCCAAGGGGGTTTAGACGCACGAGGTTGCCCGCTGCACGGTTTGTTGCGCACATCAGCGGACGCAAGATCACTGTCCACCCCAGCTTCGTTTTCCTTGAGTTCATCTACGGGCGTTCTGAGCCATTTTGGTTCTTTGGGATTTCGCATGGCCGCGGTGAGAGATTAGCCACGAATTGCACGAATCAACACGAAAAACCCAAAGATTAGTGACAATTCGTGTCAACCTGTCCTGAGCGTAGTCGAAGGATTCGTGGCAAAAAATTGACCGCTTGCTAAGCCGAGCATGCAAACTAGCAGAGAGCCCCATATTATCAAGCTACGCTGGCTCCGTTTTAGACAACGCCAACTGCCGTCGATAGAGCTGGCTGTACAGTCCACCCTTCGCCAGCAATTCGTGGTGATCGCCGACCTCGCGTATGCGACCGCCCTCCAGGGCAATGATCTTGTCGGCGCTGCGGATCGTGCTCAAGCGGTGGGCGATGACCAACGAGGTACGCCCTTTCAACACCTCCTCCAACGCCTGTTGGATCAGGAACTCGGCCTCGGCATCGACCGACGAGGTCGCCTCGTCCAGGATCAAGATACGCGGATCGGCCAGGATCGCGCGGGCCAGGGCCAGGCGCTGTTTCTGACCGCCGCTCAGTTTGACACCCCGTTCCCCCACCTCGGTATCGTACCCATCGGGCATTTGCTGGATAAACTCGTGGGCGTAGGCTGCCTGCGCTGCGACGATCATCTCCTCGTCGCTCGCGTCGGGCTTGCCGTAGCGCAGGTTATCGCGCACGGTGGCATTGAACAGAAACGTATCTTGCAACACCACGGCCACGTGCTGGCGCAGCGATTTGATCTGCACCTCGCGCAGGTCGTGTCCATCAACCTGGATATAGCCATGGATGGGATCGTAGAAGCGACACAGCAAATTGGCAATGCTGGTCTTACCCGCGCCGCTCGGCCCCACCAGCGCCACGACCTCGCCGGGCGCCATTTGGAACTCGACGTCGTGCAACACCTCGTCTCCATCGCCATAGCGGAAGTGCACGTCGTGGAAGACGACGTCTCCCTCGATCGTCTTCAGCTCGATAGCGTCCGGTTCGTCCTGAATCTCCGGATTTTCATCCAGCAACTCAAAGATCCGCTCTCCGGCGGCGATGGCCTGTTGGAAGACGTTGTCCACCTCGGTCAAGCGCCGGAGCGGGTCGTAGAACGAGGTGATGTAGGAGAGAAAGGCCACCAGCGTCCCCAGGGTGATCAGATCGTCGACGACCATCCGCGCGCCAAAACCCAATATCAGCACCCCACCCAGCGCCGCCACGAAGCGCAGCGCCGGGAAGAAGGTGGCCCAGGAGCGGATCGCCTCGACCCGTTCCTGGTAATACCGCTCGCTGGTATCCTGAAAATTATTCAACTCCACCTTCTCTTGCCCGAAGGCCTGGATGACGCGGATACCGCTCAGATTATCCTGCAAGCGGGCGTTGATATCTCCCAGACGGTCACGGACTTGACGATAGATCGGCCGCACGCGCTGGTTGAACCATCGCAATCCCACGGCGATGAAGGGTAAAGGCACAAGCGCCACTAACGCCAGGCGCCAATCGAGCACCAGGAGCACGATCAATGCCCCCAGAAGACGCAATAAGTCCAGAGCCGTCAACGCTACGCCGTGGGTGATGAACTGTTCCAATGAGTTGACGTCGTTGGTCACCCGCGACATCAGTTCCCCGGTCGACGTCCGCTCGAAGAACGAGAGGGAAAGTCGCTGCAGATGCGCGTAGATTTGCACGCGCAAGTCGTATATGACGCGCTCACCCAACGCGTGCCGAAGGAACATGTCGCCAAAATCCACGATCTGCGACAGGAGATGCACGCCAATCAGTGCGCCGACCAGATGCCACAGATTGGAAAGATCACGCATGCCGATGACGTTGTCCACGATCTCGCGCTGGAAGAGCGGCGGCAACAAGTTCAACCCGGTCTGCAAAAGAATCAAGATACTGGTGACCACCAGGGGTTTCCAGTATGGGCGTACGTAAGACGATAATCGTTTCAACACTTGCATCAATGATCTCCTGAGCAACTTGACAATGTGAACTTCGAGTCCCCCCACGTGCGTACCGTATCTTCTCAATGACTCTACTGAAAAAAGGTCATTTCACCACAGAGCCACCGAGAACACGAAGAAAAATTGAGGTGCGCATTAAAATTTTTACGTAAATCGTGCCAAATAGTGAATTTTTTTGAGTAAAATGTGGCTCTCTGGTAGTTCGCCTGGTTGGCTTAGCAAGTGGTCAACTTTTCGCCACGAATCCTTCGACTACGCTCAGGACAGGTTGACACGAATTGTCACTAATTTTGGGTTTTTCGTGTTAATTCGTGCAATTCGTGGCTAATCTTTCGCCGCTACCATGCGAAATCCCAAAGAACCTAAAATGGTGTCATCTCAATAAACCGGGGCAAACTCGCTCGGGCCGGTCTCCTGACCGTGCCCGCTGTGGCTCGGTCGGGAGACCGGCCACAGCTCCCCAAGTTCGTAGTGCGCGCGCTAGATAGCGGCTTTAGTGCGCGTTTAAGGGCGCTGAAGCGCCTACTACGAACAAGCCCCCGGTTTATTGAGAAGATACCCCGACGACGCTTGTGCCGGGCGAAGGAAGGTGCAACGAGGGTGACGCTTATGGCGCTCACGTCTCGTCGAAGCGCAGCAGGCCCAGGTCCTTCAGTTCGACAGGCTCACTACAAGCGACAAGCTCAGGACAAGCTGCTTGAGCACCCGCTAGATGAACAGGGGATTACCGGCCAGACACCGAAGCTCTCCTGTAAGCCCCGCCGGTGCTCTAGCCGGGATCCTTTCTCCTGTAAGAGGCTGCGGCGAGATCGGCGGAGGACATGGAGATAAGAGTTTTCATAACGTACCTCGTAGTTATATGGACACCAGATGGGGGTCATTCTGAATATACGCGAGTTGTCGCCCTAAATAGGGCGCCTCCGGCAATCCGTGCCAATCGCGCAACAAATGATATGCCGGCGAGGTGAGCAATTGGCAGGCGTCCACAGCTTCCCGCCAGTGCGGACGGCGGATCTCCGCGACGGTTTCGGCGGTGGGCAAGATGCCGAAATCCCAGGCGGCGCACAGCCGTGCCAGGAAATCCACGCGCGCGCTCAACGTATCAAGTTGCGCGGGGACACACTCGTCGGGATAGAGTGTCCCGTCCAGCCAAGGCGAGGGCGTCTCAGGTGGGGAGGGCATCGAGGAAAACCTCCTTGAACCAGGCGCGTACTTGAGCAGCGGCGGCTCTTTGCTCAGGATCCGCGATCTCTGCCAGCGGGCGTTGCAACTCAATGCGCTTTAAGTGCGTTTCGACGGCCAACCGGGCGCGATGCCTATCTGTATCGCTCCCACTCAGATGCTGGCGAGCGGCCCAGCGTTGCCAACATTCTCTGGGCGTGAGCAAGCCTGCCTGGCATACCTCGTGAATGTCCAAAAAGTCGCGGGGCGCGCCGCGCTCAACCAGGGCCACCATCTTGCTCGCTACAAGGTCGGACAGGCTATCCAGTTTGACGGCGACCCAGGACGCGCTGCGTGACGGCTCCAACTGCGCCGAGCGCTGCGCGATCTGGAAGCTAAAGACCTTGTCTCCGTCCCGCGCTAATTCAACGCTGGTGACTTCACCCCAGGCCCGCGTGGTAATCTCACCCCAGGGACGCAAGGCGTCTTCAATCACTTCGAGGATGGCCCTTCGCATTTGCGGCGGGGTATCCTGATCCCACCAGGCATCCACATCGTGCGTGGGGCGATAATCCAGGTAATGTAACAGGCCCAGGCCGCCCCCCAACGAGAGTTTGTCTCCCCATCCCTGCCGGGCCAACGCCTGCAAACAAGCCTCGGCGTAGATGGACAGATGCGCGGGTTTATTGTTGTGCGCCATGGGGAAGCCTGGATAGCCGCCCGGTGCGGACGACCTCGGCGACGGCTTGCACGTCGGCTGCGGCGAGATCGGCGGAGGACATGGGGATAATAGTTTTCATAGTACACCTCATAGCTACATATATACCAGATTGGGATCATCCCGAATATACGTAAGTTGTCGGTAACTGCTCAGCCTACCGTCCGTTTGCAGCGGATGGGCGGGGGCCCCCACTCTCCATCGCAGCAAGGGACTGGCCTGAGCAGCTCGCCGGGGACGTATGTGAGGGCCACGTTGGCGGCAATGCGGCATCGGTACGACGGAACCCGTCGCTTCCTTCGCTTCCCTTTTACACGGTAGGTTGCCGATCAGATAGCACTTCCAGTGGCCCTTCGGCAGGTGGTTCGACAAGCTCACCACAAGGCTCAGGACGAAGCGACGCGGCTCGATGAGGAGGCGGCCTAGCCACTCCAGGCCGTCATCGCCGGGTGGCGCGTTGGAGTTCACTGGAGATGTAGTCGAAGACGGCCGCTCTCCCCAGAATATTGAGAACTGGACATTGGCGTTTTTACGCTTGCGGCCAAAACAGGACACAGATTTTCACAGATGCACACAGATTTTTAATATTTTGACCTCAATCTGTGAAAATCTGTGTGAATCCGTGTCCAGAATTTA
>DSAR01000397.1 GCA_011046405.1 Chloroflexota bacterium
GTGTAATACGTCCAGCCGTAGATCAGGTAGCCCATCGGCGGCGTCTCGTGGCTCGTCAGGTGCTCCAACGTCAGGGGCTGGCCCACCAGACCGGCCGTGGTGAAGGTGTGCGACAGCGGCGTGGTGTACCCGAACCCCGACGAGAGGTAAGATAGCATATCATACTTTTCGATCTCGACGGAGACGGTCACCTTGTGCCGGGCCCCGTCGGGGATCTCGGCGCACTCCCCGCCGGCTCCCCCCTCGCAGGGAGGAGAGGGCGGGGCAAAGGTCTGGCCCAGCTCGGCGTAGCTGAAGGCCGGGTCCATCGCCACCCAGCTGCCGTCCACGTAGGCCTCTACCCACCAGTGGTCGCGCACCTCGGCCAGCAGCTCGGGGTCGTTGGCCGGGTCCGAGACCTCGACGCCGTCGGGCACCTGGCCCACGACCGCGCCGGTGGTGGGGAACATCGAGAGGATCAGTTCCTGGGCCCGTTCAGTCGAGAGCGTGCCGTGGCGGTAGCGGGCCGGGACGCCGTTGCCCCGCAGCGTGGCCAGCAGCAGGTTAGCCTGGTCCAGCGAGTTCCCGGCCTGGCTCCACTCGGTGCCCCGGGCGCCTCGCAGGCTGCCCTTGTACGCCTCGTACCCCAGGGCGCGCACGTATTCGAAGGCGTCGGTGGGGTTGGGGCACAGCTGGCCCGCCCGCCGGGCCACGTCTGCGTCGTGGAAATCGGCGTCCACCGTGGGGGCCAGGTATTCGCCCAGGGACGCCGGGGCCAACGTCGCGGGGCAGGCGCTGGCGCTGACCATCTCCCCCGCCAGCGTGCCCCAGGCGGTGGCGCCGGTGTCGAGCGCTACGATCTCGGCGACGCTGGCGGGCACCGTGAGCACCATGGTGGCGGTCACCGATTTCATCGGCGGGATGGATCCCAGGTTCCAGGTGTACTCGTCCCCCTTGTAATCAGCCCGCGGATCGGCGGAGGCGAAGGCCGCGTCGGCGGTCAGCACGTCCACCAGGAGCACGTTGTGCACCGTGTTGGGGTCAGCGCTGGCGTCGAAGGCGGTCAGCGCTTCCACCGCGTCGGTGAAAGTGGCGTTCTCCGGGATCGCAGCTTGGGGAAATGCACTGCTTCCTTATATTGGAGTATAACACCCAAATCCGTCTCGAGTTACGCTATATTGGACGGATCAAAAGATTTCGGGCGTAGCTGAACGTTTTTCCACTCACATCTTGCTTGCAGCTCGTCCTCCATTATAGCAAATTTCGGCTCGGGACACACTGGCGTAAACGACAATTTTATTATGTCTCCCCCGCTGCCGGTGATGGAGAAATCGTATAAACCATCGCCGCGCCGTCCGGTGGCAAGCCTCCCCCGACGTAGGAGGGAGAGAGCGCCGCCGCCATCACGGTAGGACTGCCAGTTACCCGACAGCCCCCGTACAGACCTGTACTGAACCTGCCGAAGCATCCCGGCGTGCGGTTTTCCCGCACCGGGCTCCCTTCGGCAGGCTCAGGGCAAGCTTCAGACAGCTTCGCTTCCGCAATCCGGCCTAGAACGTCAGTGCCGCCTTCCTCGCCTTCGGTCGCCCGACTATCCGTGGTTTCTCGATCTTAAACAACTCTAGCAGCTCCTGGAACCCCTTCCAGTTGTAGCTTCTCCGCTGACTACATCGGTTCAGCCACTTAAATAGGATTCTCACGGCTTCTCTGAAGAACTCTTGTAAACTGGCGTAGTTGCCGATTACCCCGTAGTAGGCATAATACCCCCGGAGCTTGGCGTTCATTTTCTTGAACAAGACGTCCAGTCTCTGGTGCCGGTTCTCCTTGCACCACTGCGTGAAGTTCTTCAACGATCCCCTTAGCTTCTTCCGCGAGGTGCGGCGCTTCACGTTCGGCTTGCCGCTTCTGTCCTTTCCCCACTGGATCCGGTCGGAAACGCAGTTTCCGCGGGGATATTTCACCCCACAAGAAACGTCAAGCTTCACGCGCAGCGTCGACCCTTCCAGTATACCATGCATTGCTCAACGCAACTCGGTAATTTGAAAGCCGATGCTGCCCAGCGCCACTAGGCGCTGTCGTGTGCATACAGTGTTGTGCGGCGCCACAATCCACTGTAGCCTCCATATCCCTCAACATCTACCTTTACGTTTTGGCCTGGACCGTTCTGTACCACTCCTCAAGGAATAGAGAGCGATATTGAAACACAATGCATTGTGCTCTCCATCCAGTGCCAAGAGAAACTACTCAGATTCCTCGCCCGTATCTTCCTCACTTCCTTGCAGGGCCTTGAGTAAACTTGTTGCGCCCAAGGCATAGCCCAGAGCCGCAATTGCAAGGATGGGAAACAAGAAGTGAACGGAGTCTGAGAAAAGCCACTCGGCAACAAAGATGCCGCCGAAGACGAGTCCGAAAAGCCCCGCCAGCACCCTCATCATCGGCGAGGGCGTCCCAGTGAACAGGGCACCCTTCTGCTTCGTATGCCGGTCAAACATATACACAATTGCGCCAGCAACTACAATAACAACTGCAACAATGGCCAACTCCATCCTCCCACCTCCTAGAGATACCTGCGCTGCAACACGCGTCGCACAACGGCGCGAGCTAATCCGCCGGGCCGGGCCATGCAAAAGCTACTTCGCTACAAGACCAACTGCACATTCAAAAGCGCCGATGCTACGCGGGCCGGTCGGGTAGCCAGGGGCCATTGCTGGCCCCCAGCCCCCAAGAACCGTGCGTGAAGTAGAGTAGGCGGCCAGCGAGGTACTGGAATACTTAGCCCTTTTCCAACCGCCCCTCCCCGAACCGCACTTGACCGATTTCCGTGTCACGCGGCTCTCCAGTAACCTATTTCGAGAATCTGTCTCGAATGATGATGCTCAGTACCGTTTCGGCTGTTCGCATCTCGCGTACCTCTTCGGTTCCTGTCATCAGGTTAATTGTTCATCGCCCATCGGTCAGGGTGTAGCACGGACGAGAGTGTAATCCGCGGCCAAGGTCTCGTAAAATCCGCGTATCTCTTCCAACACCTCGTCTAGCGTGCCGACGATGGTGAACCAGATCAACCCTCGCCTGCTGCCACTCTTTTGTCTACCTCGTCTTTTCATCCCATTGTCCCACCTTCGCCTATGACCTGGGATGGAAACGACCGTGGCTTCCACAGCGCCTCTGTCCAGCGTTTTTCGTGCAACGGGTGGAGCTAAGCTGCAGTGCCGACCCATGCCAGGTGTGCATCAGATCCCAACTGCGTACCAATGCAAAATCGCCGCTGCTACCCAGCGCTGAAGGCGCTTTTGGCTTGATGCCGTGTTGGGCTGCCTCCAAGCCTATTTTGCTCGTACTACCTACTCAAGACCGCTATTATACCTTGCCCCATCAAGTTCAGGACGACGTGAAAGACTATACCTAGGTAAATGTTGCGCTTCCGCTGAACGAGATAGACCGCGGGCAGCAACGCCAAAATCCGTGCGGGATTCTGCCAAGGAGTAAAGAAATGGTAGAGGGAGAACAGCACAGTGTTGATTAAAGGCGCCCAGGTCTTGAGATGAGATAATCGTGGCAGTAAATAGCCCCGAAAATATAACTCCTCAACGATTGGCCCGATTATCGCTTGAAATGACAAGGACGCAAGCGCGATCAATCCCAAGGTGGGGTTTGTGGAGAATGTAGAGGTGTCTATTGCAGATGGTATCAGCCAGTTCGGCCACCATGCAAAAACGGTTTGTTGTAGATAGGCTTCAATGGGGGGAGAGATAAATGCAAAGCAGAATACTGCCCAGATAAGTAGAAGAGGGACAAAAAGCACGTAATCCCATACGCGGATTGGCTCTCGATAAAGCACAATACCACACAAGGAGAGGCTGCGATACTTGCGCCAACCTTGGAGAATTAGATATCCCAACTCGAAAGGGATGAGAGCCAAGGCAATTCCCAGACTCAGGGCTGCTAACAGAGCCACGGATGGTAGACGATTGATCAAGATGCTTGCGCTGACAAAATAGACGATGAAGATGAGTACCCCCGGCACCAAGTGCAACAGTAAGGACTGCCAAATAGAATGCTTCGTGGATTCCCCTGGAATGTCGTCTGTGTTCATATTGCCTCCTTGCACGATGCCGCGCAGCCCGAACGGTCGCGCTTCACCCGCAGCGCCGACTCAGCCTTTCGGCCTAACTATACCCCCGGACGTTGCAAATGCGCAACTGCTTGCCCGGCCCCGTCAGTGCTGTCGTGTGCAAACGGAGGTTGGGCTGTTCTCTCAAATGCATGGCCCTATGGAATAATATGCCATACAAAGTAAAACGCTAAGCGCATGACGACAGATGCGCCGCAGTCGTACTTCCTGAACAACCGAGCTAGCACAAGGTTTGCAGAAAAGACCAGTATAAAAGTAGCTGCAATCCCCGCTTTATCATTCCGATTGCATCAATAGGCGTACCGGTGGTCGCCAACCTGTATGACCCCCGCAGCTTCCTCGCCGGGGCGGCGTCTCCGGACTTCAATGAGGTTCAGAACATCGTAGCCGCGTTTCTTCAGGAACGCGATGATTGCATCGTTGTTCGGGTGAACCCAATTGTAGAGGGTCTCTTGCCCACGAGCTTCGGCAAACTTCTCCCCAGTGTCATACAGCATTCCCGCAACCCCCCGCCGACGGAACTCAGGGGAGACAAAGAGGGACTCCGCCCATACCGTATCTCCGTCGACTCGGTATACCATGTAGCCGATACTCTCTGCTTCGCCTACGGTCGTCGCTACGAAAATGGGATATCTGTTGTCAATGTATTCCTGAAGCTCGCTCTCTGCCTGAGAAACATCGGCCTGCCGATCATACCCACGAAGTGCTGAGAGTGCGACTCTGAATTCAGCAATAAGCTGGACCACGGTGTCGCGATCTCCTGGCCTGTATTCTCGCACAGCAAATTCACTGGCATTCATATCTTCTCCGGGGCGGGTGACCGGGATCCATTGCTGGCCCCAGGCCCCTAAAACCGTGCGTGAAAGTCTCCCTTCTCACGGCTCAAGCATCTCAAACGCCCCTCCGGTGGGACGCGCTGCGACGTGCTTTCTGTCACAGCTTCACGATACTAGCTTGGGAGCCACCACGTGGACTTTCGTTACACTAGAGGGCGCACCAGCTAAGGCCACAGCCCGCCGTCATTTGCTTTCTCTCTTGAGAGTGGTTCGCGTCAGATGCACGCATCTGCACTTTCTCGTGACGAGCGCCCTGGATTGGAAGTGTCGAACGTTCCGTTCGCGCCCGCTTTCGCGTGGGATGATGTACCCTGTCGGCTGCGCTCACGGCGCAGTCTCCAGGTTCAACCCCTATCCTCCCCATTACGCGCGATGTTCCATCGCCGAAGGCATTCGCTTTTTCCAGCGCCAAACACCAACCATCACTCCGATCAGAAGTAACCCGAAACCTCCTCCGACGAAAACCCACTTCACCAAGGTGAAAATTGGTGCCAACAGGTCCACGACCGCCGTCCACTCTGGATACCGCCACATAACCAGCGAGGTCGATACGTTCTCCAGATAATCAAACAGCGCCCCCAGCACTGGAACCAGGTTCATCCGCCGCCACGGACTACCCGCCTCAAATGCCTTCCCGTAGACCCAACT
Source organism: Chloroflexota bacterium (assembly GCA_011046405.1). GTDB lineage: Bacteria > Chloroflexota > Anaerolineae > B4-G1 > B4-G1 > DSAR01. The sequence continues at coordinate 5,596 of DSAR01000397.1, forward strand.
GATCGCTGTGCTCAGAAACACCGCGTACACCAGCGGCCAGACCACATCAAATGTGAAGCGTGCCCTGATATACGCCTCGCGCCCCTCCGCCCCATACGCCTCGGCAAGCTGGTAGAGTTCCTCTGGTGAGTAGAACAACAACACATCTGGCGAAGCGACTTCTCCCGTCTTTGCTTCCAACTGAGCGGCTTGATTGGGCAAGACCAACGCGGCGAACAGAAGGAAACCCACCACAGCAGCCAAGGCGACCCAACCTGTTGAAATCCTAATCAGCCAACCTGAGAGCTGTTCTCCCATAGATCCCTCCATTTTCAAGCGCGGTGATTGCGAACTCAAAGGCTTGTTGGTATTGCTGTTCAAGTCCATAGCCGGACGACGCGAAGCAGCCGATTGCGCTTAGCAAGCCGCTTTGCTTCTCGGCGAAAGCCAAGTCCGGCTTATGTTGAGTTGGATGCTTTGATTTAGATCGGCGCCAGCGTTCCAGTCCAGATCAGCCAGCATAGAACCGATTTGGCCGAAAGGCTCAGAATGATATAGACCCGTTCGCCAAACAAGTAATCCTTCCAAGGGCCTACCTTTTTGTATTGTAGAACCATATTGATGGCGAAGATATTGAAGAACACAAACAGTGTAGGAACAATGGCGTACACAAAATCTGGCGGCTTGGCATCGCCGGAGTTGACAGCGCCCACAAAGTACAGCATGATGACAACCCACGGGACGATTCCTGCAATGCACCCGTAAATGAATGCCGTCCAGTTGACCTTTTGGGTGTGTTGATTATGTAGCTCCATCAGGATGCCAAACAGGTTCATTGTAGCGTTGAGCGTGAAGATCAGGGCGAGCAACCTCACCATCTGGTCTTCGATCCACCTTTCGGAGGACGCGGAATCAATACCGACGTCTGCTCCTTGTAAGCCTCATAGTCCTCCTGCCCTCCCCACTTCTCATCCGCTCTCTTCTCCAGGATCGGCACTCCGCTGATCCGCGTCAGCAACAGCGTGACAAACACCGGCGAAATCAGGGTCACCCACTGCCAGCCTCGCAACACCGGCAAGGCGATGATCGCCACCCCGATCCATATCACAATCTCACCGAAGTAGTTGGGATGCCGCGACCACGACCAAAGACCGGTGTCGATGAACTGCCCCTTGTTCTCCGGTTTCACCCGGAACCGGCTCTTCTGCGCATCGGCCGTCGCTTCGATGGCAAACCCAAACACCCATACCAGCGTGCCCATCAGCGCAAATAGACCCAATTCCTTCCGCGTGCTTGTGGTGATGGCAGCCAATGCGGCCGCCAGTGTCAAGGTCACCCACAATCCCTGCAACATCCACGTGTTGAGGAACCGAACGAAAGAGACCTTGATGTCATCGAAGCGAGCGTCCTTCCCGGCCTTCAAAATGCGACGAAACAGGAAGGTGCCCAGGCGACCGGCCCAGATTAGCACTAGAATCAGCAGCAGAACCGAGCGCCCATCGACCACCGGGCTGAGCAACACGGCCATAATGGTCACGGAAATGTAGGTGATACTCCCTGTCAGGTCGTAGAACTTTTCTGTCTGCAACACGTAAGCCGCGATGAAGCCTACCCACTGGATCACGAATACCACCGCCACCGCCAAAGCGAAGACTGGCACTCCGAGGACCGAGGCGCCCCCTTGACTACCAGCCAAAGCGACCCCCAACGCTACCAGGATCACGATGGGCAGGGCCATCAGTGCGCTACGATCTGCTTTCTCCATTCTTGGTTCTCCTCTCTATTCAACTAGAATAGTACGAACAAGCTTGCTGAACTGGGAAATGGCCGTCGCGCTAGAGGGCAAACCCCGCCGCTTCGCTTACTGCGATGACCAATACGGGCTCTCGGCCCGTATTCCCGACATAAGCAACATATGGAGTGATTAAAGCAATCCCAACATTTGTCGTTTTCTCCTCCTTGAATCCGCGTAGACCCACATCGTTATAGCCACAAACACCCGTATGGATCTTTCGCCACGAAATCCAACGCTTCATCCAACGGCAGAACCACTCCACCAAACTCACCGATTTGCTCCCACTTGTCCCGGTGACTCCACCACAATATCTCAACCTCATCACCGTTACCAGTGGGCCGCAATCTGGCAATCGGCGACCCATCCGACTCCACGAAGAGGGAATAACCTTTGCTGGCACGGCGAATGATGACGCCGCCGCCTTGGGCTTCGTTATATGCTTCGATTCTTTCAAGTAGTGGATCTGGTTTCTTCATACTGACCTCATCTCTTGTATCTCAGGTTCAACTTCGAGATTGTTGCGCTTCCCGCTTGGCGGGGCTAAGGGCGCGAGTTCACGCGCGCGGGGGCGTATCCGAGACACCCACCAATCCGCAGCCACTTCCTGAAACAAACCTCGATACAACTCGCGGCTGCTAAGCCGCGTCGCGTGCAGCGAGTGGTTATGCGGCAACTATCTCTTAAATATGACGTTCACTGCTCGACTTGGAACAACGGCCTCTTTCTAAACGACTGCCACTAAGAGAAGTGGCACTGCTAGACTTAACCCCAATACGCCTATGACCCCATATTCAGGGTGAGTCAACGCTTCATTTCGGCTTACCAGCAGACTCGGAAATTCATCGCCTAGTCCCCAGATGGCATACACCAGACCATTCCATACCCCATGGACAAAACCGGAGACCACCAAAGACTGCGATTGGTGGTAGAATGCCCCGAATACTGACCCCACTAGCCCTGTACCAAGCGCATACATAACCGTCTGCCTTTTGTTCAGCCCCAAGGATAGCCGCCCTAGAGGAGCATGCCAGATTCCAAACACGGTTGAGGCGATTAGAATGGCAGCCAGGGGCGAGATAGATCTGCTCAGTTGTCTTTGAACCAGACCCCGAAAGACCAGCTCCTCTGTGAATAGGGCAACTACAGCGTTCTGTACCAACAAAAGCAGCACGATGATACCAAGTTTGGCATATCGCTTCCTATCCATTCTCCCCTGGAGACGAAGTCCTCCGGCTGCAAAGCCTGCCGCCAGAACCGCAAGCAAAATGCCACCAGTGACCAATAAGCCTTGGAAATAAATGGCTGGGGTAGAAAGCTCAAAGCCCACTTGTCCAAAGCCCTCGTCTCGGTGTTCACAACTAACTGAAAGACAATCCCGATAACGCCAACTATGGGGGCGACCAACTTTAGCTTCTTCTTGCCAAATGCAAAGGGTAGAAGAAAAGAGACGAGGTACACAAGCCCAATCAAGGCCACGGTCTTCATCACAGAAACGACTAGCATGTTTCTCCATCCTTATCTGCAAGCTACCGCCCAACGGTCTACGTGAGCCGCCAGGCGAATCTGCAATGATAACTCCGCTGGCAGGCTGCCTGCATAACCATAACCAGCTTCGATTTTGAGCCGCGATTAGCCTGGTCGGCTCCACGTGTTGTTGGGCGGCGCAAAAGCTGTAGAAGCGTCTCACTCCGGTGCCCAAGCAATGGATGTGATATAGTAGTCTGATACCGTGTAGACTTTCTCTGTACCAGCTTGTTTATCAATGATGTGAAGATCGTGCTCTTCAACAAAAGCTCTATGATGTTCAGCTTCAGATTCTGTGCCATATGCGCTGTTGCTGGGATTAATCCAGAGAGTTCCACAATCTCCTTCGCCTCCGTCCTCATTGGTGCAGCGAAAAACCACCTCTCGGAGCGTATTATCCCAGCTGATTGCCTGTGTGTCCCCACCTGCAAATGATAGATTGCATTCTCCCTCGACACCGACAGAGCACAGTGGGAAAGGATCAATTCCGGCCCCAAAAGCACAGACCTCTTCCCAAGTGGTCGTATCGTACACTACTTTGGTGTATGAGTAGGTCATATATGGCTCTTGACACGTTCTGATATTCAGGTAACGGCCATCTCGTGACCAAGTGACACCGCTCGCCCAAAAGGATTGCTCCAAGCTACCATCAGCGTCAAAGACCAAGATATCCCCATACAAGAAAGCAGTGTAAGGATAGCAGCCATGCGTATCGTAGGCAAACCGTCGTCCATCAGGAGCCCAAAAAAAGGAGGCACATTCCTGTTGGCCTTGCAGTGTTATCAGGCGAATGAATAACCCATGTTCCAAGTCCAAAGCACCGATATGACAAGTCAGGTTGTCACTGGAGTTTTCGTAGCTGATCCTGTCACACACTCTTACAAGTGGGAGGTCATATACAGGTACCTCGAGTGCAATCCGTGCGGGATCAATAATTTGCAGCTCGATTCTACCATCAGACAACATCATTGCCGTCGGCGGCGGAGTGATTGCAGGTGTTTTCTCTGCACAAGCAGGTAATGCCACTATTCCCAAGAAAAGGGTCAATCTCACAATGACGAACCGGTCGCGTGTCATATCTAGTCCTTCGAGTCGTTGTGCAGCCCAACGGCGCGGCGGATAACCCGCTTTGCGGGTCTAGCGGACGAATAGTAACGTGTTTGAGTTTTTCTCTTGCACAGCGCCTTTGCCGATTATATCATAGCAAGGCCGGGTTCATCCGCTTGTTCGGCGGCGGCGCGGATTTTGCATTGGGCCGTCGCTGGACCAGGATGCTTGACAGCTCTGGGCCATAGCTGGTGAAGTCCATAGCGCCAGAGACGAA
>DSAR01000502.1 GCA_011046405.1 Chloroflexota bacterium
ATTAAGGCCTAACCGTATCTTCTCAATAAGTTGGGGAGCTGTGGCCGGTCTCCCGACCGAGCCACAGCGGGCACGGTCAGGAGACCGGCCCGAGCGAGTTTGCCCCGGTTTATTGAGATGATACGCCTAACCGATAGTGCCTATCCAGTGAAATTCTTGTTTTTTGTGCAAGAATTTTGTATACGAGGTGCTCCTTATTGGTTCCGGCTCGGAAGCGCAGCGGCTTCGTCCGGGTTAGGGTTCTATGTGCTCTGAATCGCTCGTTAGACGGTGTTGCATTGCCATTTGACTCACTTCTTCGATACTCTTGTCACTCCATAAAGCGCGCTGCCATTTAGTATAATCAAAGGGTTCACGTAATAGTAGGGTGATGAAACGTTCTGCGTTTAATTCTCCTAACGTTTCGATCAACGTTTCTATGCCTTTTATTTTGATTTCGGTGTCTGTGATCATTACCTTTCCTCCAGACAATCAATAAACTCTAGTGGATCGACGACACGTATCTCTGAAAAATTTTGCAACTTCTTGATGATTAAATCATCAGTTGTGATAAAATAGTCTGCTTCAGCTTCTATGGCACAGGCTATATGTAGCGCATCCTTACTCTGTAATCCTAAAGCTTGTACAGAATGCGCCCATTTTAACACGGTTGCGGTTTCGTTGATATCTATGTATGCTAAAGCTTGCCATTGGTCTATCGTATGTCTCCGTTCCGCAAACGGGTTGCGGGCATTTTCCAGTTCGAGGATATAAGACCAGATCAACGCTATGTGTTGTTGTCTGATTTGGCCTTGGATGTAGAATTTGGCTTCTGTTTCTAGCTTGATCCTGATTTGGCTTTGATCATCGAAAGGACGATTGAATACACAATTATCAAGATAGATCTTCAGCATCAGTTATGTCTCCATTCGTTCACTGTGTTATGCCTAGGCTGATTGCCAGCTTCTCGCAGGGATCAGACCGAGCGCGTTTCGGACGCTCTCCAGGGTGGCCAGGCCCAGGTAGCGCTGGCCCTCCAGGATGGAGATCACCGAAGCGCCGCTCTTTTGCATCTCGCGTTGCAGATCCAGCAGGGTGTCGCTGATCTGGGCCACAGGGAAGTTGGTGCACATCACCCGGCCGACGCTCACGTGCGGGCCGTAGCGTTGGAATCCCTCGGTGATGTCATCGTGGGTGAGCACGCCGACCAGGTAGCTCTCGTCGAAGACGGCGAAATTGGCTTGCTCGTTGCGCAGCGTGATGTCGATGGCGCGGGCCAGCATATCGTGGGGCGAGAGGGCCATGCCCCCGCGCAGCAACGCAGTCGAAGCCGGTAACTCCTGCATAGCCATCCGCAGCTGGGTGCCGCGCCACTCCTGTCGCGCGCCGAAGAAGATAAACAGGGCGATCAGGACCAGGTTCAGCGCGCCGGTGAACAGGCCGAGCAGCCCCAGGAGGGCGGCTAACCCTTGCCCGATCCGCATGGCGGCGCGAGTTGCTCTGTGAGATCCCATCCGGATGGCCAAGAGCGAGCGTAACACGCGCCCCCCATCCATCGGGAAGGCTGGCAAGAGATTGAAGATCGCCAGCCCTGCGTTGGCCAACAGCAGGTCGAGCAGCAGCCGTTCCAGGCCCAGGGCCTGGATGCGGCCCAGCAGCAGATCCAGGCCGCCCAGCGCGCGCCATCCCAGCAGGGGGAGCGTGGCGACGCCGAGTAAAATGAACAGTGCAACGTTGACGGCTGGCCCGGCGATAGACATCCAGAATTCTTGGCTGGGCCGGGGTATTTCGCTCTCCAGGCGGGCCACGCCGCCGATGGGATACAGAGTGATGTGGCGCACTTTGGCGCCATAGCGGAGCGCCACCAGGCTATGCCCCAGTTCGTGGAGTGTGACACAGAGGAAGAGCAAACTAAAGAAGAGAACGCCATAGAGGGCGCCCGCGAAACCCAAGCCTCGCTGTACGCCCCACTCGAACGCTGCCCATATCAGTACCAGGGCGAAAGTGGCGTGGATGCGGATGGGTATACCTTTTATCTGCCCGATAGGCCAAGACCATTTCATAGCGAAACCTCCTTTAACTGACTGCTATTATAGCATAGAAGTATTAGAAGTGTATGTGCGCGTCATTGGAAAATAATTAAGGTGTGTTCCATTTCATTTGAGACAAAGCTTGTAGTAGGCGATTTATCGCCGTAAAAGCGCGCTACAAACAACGCTCAAATCATTTGACACACACACAAATGATTAGCGATGAAGCTAGGGGATAACCAAAACAATGCGATACAAGGTTCAAGCGGAAGATTTCGTCGTCGAGGAGCAGATGTCACTTTCGCTGGGAGAACAGGGGCAATTCGCCGTCTGCCGGGTGCGAAAAAAGGGGGTAACGACCTTGAGCGTCCAGCGGCAAATGGCACGGATGTTGAACGTTAGGCAATCGGCCGTCAACTTCCCGGCGCTCAAGGACAAGCAGGCGGTGGCGGTGCAGTACGCGGCGGTACAGGGGAAAGCGCCCGATCGCATTGAGGGCCAGGGGTTTGAGGCTGAGTGCCTGGGGCGAACCGAGCGCCCGCTGACGCCAGCCGACATCGTGGCGAATCGTTTCACCCTCGTCCTGCGCGACTTGATGGAAGAAGAGGTCGCTTCAATTCGCGCGCGCGTGCGCCAGGTGGCCGAGTTCGGCCTGCCCAACTATTTCGACCGGCAGCGTTTCGGCTCACTATCGCCAGGACAGGATCACATCGCCAAGTTGATCTTGCAGCGCGACGCAGAGGGTGCGGTGCGCGCTTATCTTTCCCATCTCTTCGTCGGAGATCCTCGGCCGGTACGCAAGTTCAAGGCCTTCGCGGCCCGGCGTTGGGGGGATTGGGACGCTCTCTTCGACGCCGCGCCCAGCCCCTCGAACTTCCGGTCGGTGCTCACCTACCTGCGCGACCATCCGCAGCCGACGGAGACCCAGTGGCGCAAGGCGCTCAACCTGATCAATCGCCGGTTGTTGAGCATTTATCTCTCGGCCTACCAATCACTTCTGTGGAACCGGATCGTGTCGCGTTATCTGTCGGACCGGTTGGGAGAGCCGCCCGCCGCCATCGAGATCGCGCGAGAGACGTTGGCGCTCTATCACACGCTGCCCGACGATTTCGAGCGCGCATTCGAGCGCGCGCGCGAGGTTCCCCTGCCCAGCCACCGGGCCCGTTATTCGGGGCCTACCCTGAAAGCGATCGCCCTGCACGTGTTCGCCGAGGAGGGATTCGTGGCTAACGATCTCAAGGCCCGGATCCTCAAGAAGGCATACGTGTACCGTGGGAACCGGGCGTTGTTGCTTTTTCCCCATGAGATTGCCATCCTGGCCGAGAAGCCCGACGAGTTGTTCCCCGGCAAGCGCCAGATCACCATGGCCTTCACGCTGCCCCGGGGGAGTTACGCGACGCTGCTTCTCAAGACACTCTTGATTTAGCGCCTCAGCACGATAGCATCCAACCCAAATCCAACACTTCTTAACGTAATTCAACGACATGTCTAACCGATCCCAGCATTTGGCGTGTATCGTTTATGCTAGGATAAGATTGCGTGATACCTGGTGTGAGGAGGAGGTGAGATGTGGTAACTTGGTTTGAGCAGCAGGTTATTTGATCGAAAATCAGAAAATCAGGAGGGAGAATAAGATGTTTAAGCGAATGAGTTGGCTTGCGATTACAATTTTGGTGGTGGCGAGCATGTTGCTGGTCGCTTGCGATGCTGCGACGCCCACACCTACTGAAGAACCTATAGAAGAGCCGACGGACGTACCCGTGGAGGAGCCGACGGACGTACCGGTGGAGGAACCGACGGAAGAGCCCCCGGAGGAGAAACCGCTGGAGGGCGAGACGGTGAGCGTGATTGCCGTGTGGGGTGGCGACGAGCAGGCAAGCTTCATGGCTATGGTCGCCCCGTGGGAGGAACGCACCGGCGCGACCGTCGAGTATGAGGGTACGCGGGACCTGAACGCTGTCTTGACCACCCGTGTGGAGGGTGGCAACCCGCCCGACATCGCCGGCCTGCCCGGCCCTGGCGTGTTGCAACAGTACGCACAAGAAGGACACCTGGTGGACTTGAGCGCGTTCATGGACATGGATCGGCTCACCCAGGCCTACGATCAATCGTGGCTCGACCTGGCCAGCTACGAGGGTGGGTTGTATGGACTCTTCACCAAGGTAGCGGTCAAGAGCCTGGTCTGGTACAGCCCGCCGGCATTCGAGGCGGCAGGATACGAGATACCCGAGACGTGGGACGAGATGATCGCCCTTTCGGACCAGATCGTGGAAGACGGGACGACGCCCTGGTGCATTGGTCTCGAGAGCGGCGCGGCCAGCGGTTGGCCGGGCACCGACTGGATCGAGGATATCATGCTGCGCACCGCCGGCCCCGAGAAGTACGATCAATGGCGCAGGCACGAGATTCCCTGGACCGACCCCGCCGTCAAGAACGCCTGGGAGACGTGGGGCGCGATCGTCACCAACGAGGACTACGTCAACGGCGGAACCGTTGGTGTGTTGGCGACCAATTTCGGCGAGTCGCCCTACCCCATGTTCCAGGACCCTCCCGGCTGCTACATGCACCGGCAGGCGTCCTTCATCCAGGGTTTCATCACCGACCAATTCCCCGACCTGGAGGCGGTCGAGGATTACAATTACTTCGGTTTCCCGCCCATCGACGAGGGCTATGGCACACCGGCGCTGACGGCCGGCGATCTGTTTGGTATGTTCAACGATACCCCGGCGGCCCGCTCCTTGATGGAATGGCTGGCTTCGGCCGAGGCCCAGACGATCTGGGCCGAGCGTGGCGGGTTCCTGTCGCCGAACACGAACGTATCCCCCGACGTCTACCCGGATCCGATCATCGCGCAAGCGGCCGAGATCCTGGTCGATGCCGAGGTCGTACGTTTTGACGCCTCTGACCTGATGCCCCAGGCCGTGAACGACGCCTTCTGGCAGGGGGTGTTGAATTACGTCGAGAATCCCGAGAACCTGGACGCGATCTTGCAAAATATCGAAGACGCGGCCAACGAGGCTTATCAGTAACGCCAGGTTAAACCTGGGGAGCGGCCGGCGTTGTCGAATCTGGCAACGACCGACCGCTCTCTAAAAGGTAACTGCTCACCTTGTGCTCGCCTTTTGTGCTCTCCGGATCACAATCCGGCCCTTGCGGGCGATTTCTTGGCTTCCATCACTACCCAACCCATAGTCCGTGAGTATCTTCTCAATAAGTTGGGGAGCTGTGGCCGGTCTCCCGACCGTGCCACAGCGGGCACGGTCGGGAGACCGGCCCGAGCAAGTTTGCCCCGGTTTATTGAGATGATACGTCCGTGAGCCATCGGCGCGGATTGCGATCCGCTCTGCACACGTACACGGAGCAGTTACCCTAAAGGTGTATTTCCAGGGGGTCCATCATGATGAAAAGACTCGGTTTCCTGCCGTGGCTTTACATAGGTCCGGCTTTGTTGCTATTAGGTTTCTTCTTGGTCTATCCGGCCCTCGATACATTTCGCCTGAGCTTTTTTGGAGCCAGGTCGGAGGAATTCGTCGGAATCGGAAATTACGTCTACGCCTTCACCACCGACGAGATGCTGACCGCTTTCAAGAACAACGCCATCTGGTTGGTTCTCTTCACCTTTTTCACCGTGTTTGGCGGATTGGTCATCGCCGTCCTTTTGGATCGCGTGCGATACGAAGCGCTGGCCAAGGCGGTGATCTTTCTGCCCCAGGCGATATCTTTCGTAGGCGCCGGCGTGATCTGGAAGTTCGTCTACGATTATCGTCCCGGTGTAGGATTGCTGAACGCGATTCTGGTCAGGATTTTTCCCGATATGAACCCGATTGGGTGGCTGGTGAATTCCAATATCTCCACCTATGCCCTGATCGCCACCGGCATCTGGATATGGACGGGATTTGCGATGACGATCCTCTCGGCAGCCGTCAAGGGCGTGCCCGACGAGATCATGGAGGCGGCGCGGATCGATGGGGCCAACGAGTGGCAGATTTTCTGGCGAGTGACCATCCCGATGATCAGCGCGACCATCGCCGTGGTGGCGACGACGATGGTGATCAACGTGCTCAAGGTCTTCGATCTGGTCTACGTGATGACGGCCGGGCGCTACGATACCAACGTGATCGCCAATCAGATGTATAAAGAGTTATACATCAACCGGCAGAATGGGCGGGCCAGCGCTATCGCCGTCGTTTTGTTGCTCGCCATCGTGCCGGTCATGTTGATCAACATTCAACGATTCCAGGAACAGGAGGCCCGGCGATGACAGACAAGATGAAAAAATTACTGGCGAAAATCCCGATTCACATCATCGTCATCACCATTGCGATGGCGTGGATGACGCCCTCGGTGGGCGTGTTCATCAACTCCTTACGCTCGCCCCAGGCGATCAAATCGACCGGCTGGTGGACGGTGTTCCGGACGCCCTTCGACTTTACCCAGTGGACGCTGGAGAATTACGTCACGGTGCTCGAGGCGCAGGGTCTGGCGCGCTCTTTCCGAAACAGCCTGTTGATCTCTATTCCGGCGACGATCCTGCCGATCCTGGTGGCCGCCTTTGCGGCCTACGCCTTTGCCTGGATGCAGTTCCGTGGGCGGCAAGTGCTCTTCTCGATCGTGGTCGGCCTGCTGGTCGTCCCCTTGCAGATGACGTTTGTGCCGATCTATTCGGTGTTCACTCGCTTGGGCCTCAACGGGACATTCATCGCCATATGGGCGGCCCATACCGGCTACGGCTTACCCTTCGCCGTTTATTTGCTGCGCAACTTCTTCGGTTCGCTGCCCAAGGATTTGTTCGAGTCGGCTTACCTGGACGGCGCATCCCCCTTTACGGCCTTTACCCAATTGGCGCTCCCACTCTCGCTGCCTTCCCTGGCGTCGCTGGCGATCTTCCAATTCCTGTGGGTGTGGAACGATCTCCTGGTGGCCCTGATCTACCTGGGCGGAACGCCGGCCGTGGCCCCGTTGACGGTCCGCGTGGCGGGCCTGGTCGATTCCCTGGGGGCCGATTGGCACCTGTTGCCGGCGGCGGCCTTTATCTCGATGCTGTTGCCGATGATCGTGTTTTTCTCGATGCAGCAGTACTTCGTCCGTGGTATTTTGGCCGGTTCGGTGAAAGGGTAGGAACCACGAATTGCACGAACTTTCACGAGCTAGGGCCAAAAATTGGTGCTAATTCGTGAAATTCGTGGCAAAACAAAAAGTATACGGTAGCGAATGCTAAGTTGGGAGGTATCGTGTTACAACATGTCGAGTTAGAAGAAAAACGATTGGTCGATTATCGGGAAATTGTCGGGGATGAGACCATCGCCGAGATCGAGAGGCTGGCCGAACCCCTCCAGGGCGCGCGGGTGGTGCACGTCAATGCCACCGCTTTTGGTGGAGGCGTGGCGGAACTCCTCCAAGCCCTGGTGCCGTTGATGCGCGACGTGGGCCTGGATGCTCACTGGCAGGTGATCGAGGGCGCGGACGAGTTCTTCGACGTGACCAAGGCCTGTCACAACGGCCTGCAGGGGATGGACGTCCCTTTCACCGCCGAGATGAAGGAGATCTGGCGGAAGTACAACCAAATGAACGCCGAGCACTTTGAGTTGACGAGGAATGGCGGACGACCGACTTTCGTCGTCGTCCATGACCCTCAGCCGGCCGGTTTACGTCATTATTATGAAAGCGGGATGGATACCCATTGGATCTGGCGCTGTCACATCGACACGTCGGAACCCAATCCCGCCTATTGGGATTTCTTCGCCCCTTACGTGAACGAGTACGAGGCGGGCATCTTCACCATGGACCAGTACGTAGGCTCCGGTGTCTCATTCGATCACCAGGCCATCATTCCGCCGACCATCGATCCCCTCTCGCCCAAGAACATGCCCATGGGGATGGACGAGGCGCGCGCGATTGTGGCCGACTTTGGCCCGGATATGGAGCGACCGCTGGTGACCCAGGTCAGCCGCTTCGACCCGTGGAAGGACCCCCTGGGCGTCATCGACGCCTACCGCATCGTCCGGGAGCAGGTATCCGACGTCCAGTTGGCCCTGGTGGGCTCTATGGCGTCGGACGACCCCGAGGGGTGGTATTACCTGGATAAGACCAGCCGCCACGCGGGCGAGGATTTCGACATCCACATCCTGCACAATTTCCACGGCGTGGGCGCGCGCGAGGTGGCCGCTTTCCAGACCGCCAGCGACGTCGTGGTCCAGAAATCGACCCGCGAGGGGTTCGGGTTGGTTGTGACCGAGGCGCTGTGGAAGAGGAAGCCCGTGCTCGGCGGCGACGTGGGCGGCATTCCGCTCCAGATCATCGACGGGGAGACCGGTTTCCTGGTCGATTCGGTCGAGGCGTGCGCGGACAAGATCCAGTATCTCCTGACCCATCCCGACGAGGCGGATCGTATGGGGGAGCGGGCGCGGGAGCACGTGCGGCGCAACTTCTTGACGCCCCGTCACTTGGCCGATTACCTGCGGTTGTTTGCGGAACTATAGTTTAAGGTTGGAGGAGATAGAAATGGATGAGAATGTCCGAGTGCCAGTGCGTGCCACAACTGCGGCGACCGGGGATGCTTCGTCGAAATCCGAATCGGCGATCCCTGAGGCGGTCGAGGCGGAATCTGTCGCCGAGTGGCGCGATCGGGCGCAGCGGCTCCAGGCGGAGATGGAGAATTTCCGCAAGCGGCAGCGACGGTGGGCCGAAGAACGCGTCGCCGAGGAGCGGGAGCGCCTGTTACGCACCTTCTTGCAGGTGGACGACGATTTACAGCGGGCGCTCAGCGCCGACGTGACGAGCCTTGAGGATTTGCGACAGGGGGTCAGGCTAACGCGGCAGACACTGCGCCAGATCCTGGCCCAGGAAGGGGTTGAATTGGTCGAGGCCGAGGGACAGCCCTTCGATACGCGGTGGCACCAGGCAGTGGGATCGGTCTCGCACCGGGTAGCCGGCGTCGCGCCGGATACAGTCGCTCACGTGGCGCAGCCCGGCTACCGCATCGGGGAGCGGCTCCTGCGGCCGGCCCGCGTGATCGTGGCTATCTAGAGGATTGCAATGGAATATAAAGATTACTATGACATATTGGGTGTGGAAAGAGACGCCGAGCAGGATGAGATCAAGAAGGCATTCCGACGTAGGGCCCGCAAGTTGCACCCCGACGTCAATCCCAACGATCCCCAGGCCGAGGAGCGTTTCAAGGAGATCAACGAGGCCTACGAGGTACTCTCGGATCCAGAGAAGCGATCCAAGTATGATCAGTTGGGCTCTGAGTGGTCTCGTTACCAACAGACCGGCGGGCGCCCCGGCGGGTTTGATTGGGGGCAGTGGACGTCGGCGGGCGCGCCGGGCGGTGGCGAGCGCGTCCACGTGCGCTACAGTTCACCGGAAGATCTGCAGGATATGTTCGGGGGTGGGAGTCCTTTCTCCGACTTTTTCTCTCAGATCTTCGGTGGGATGGGGCGAGGCGCGGCCCAGGGCGCGCGGGCTGGCCGACCGGGTGGTTACGAGTACCAGGCCCGTCCCCAGCGCGGGCAGGATTACGAGCAGGAGATCGAGATCAGCCTGGCCGAGGCTTACCATGGCACAGCGCGCATTATCCAGAAGGAGGGCGGCCGACGATTGGAGGTCAACATCCCGCCCGGCGCTCGCACCGGCACGCGGGTTCGCGTGGCTGGAGAGGGCGGAGGCGGGCCGGCCGGCGGGCCGGCGGGCGACATTTACCTGCGGGTGCGGGTGGTGTCGGATCCCCGCTTCGAACGGGAGGGAGACGACTTGCGGGTCTCGGCCCCGGTCGATCTTTACACGGCCATATTGGGCGGCGAAGCGAGGGTGCCCACGCCCGGCGGCGACGTGATGTTGACCATCCCGCCGGAGACGCAGAACGGGCGCGTCTTCCGCCTGCGCGGGCAGGGTATGCCGCAACTGAAAAACCCCAACCAGCGGGGCGATCTCTACGCCGAGGTCGACGTGCGCTTGCCCACCGATCTCAGTCCGCGCCAGCGTGAGCTGTTCGAACAGCTACGGGAGGAGGAGAATGAGCGAGCGAAATAACCGAAAGGAGGAGTCGCGCATCACGATTACCGTGGCCGCCCGGCACGTCGGCGTTTCGCCGCGAACAGTCCGGCGCTATATCCGGCGGGGCTTGTTGAGTGAGCGTTTGAGCGAGGCTGACC
>DSAR01000478.1 GCA_011046405.1 Chloroflexota bacterium
AGACGACCGGGGCACCGGTGGCCCTGCGAATCGAACACAGGGACTGGGCCAACTGGCGCGAGCGCTGGGCGGCGGGCGATCTGCCCGCCTTGACGGTCCCCCGCCCCGGCCACGCCGATTATGCCGGCATGCTCAAGTACGGCCTCGAAGATGCCCGACCCGTTCTGGAGCGGGCCAGCGCCCGCGAGACGGCGGCCCGGGTGGCCGTCGGCGGGCTGGCCAAGCTACTGCTCAAACCATTCGGCGTCGCCGTCGGCAGCTACGTGACCACCATCGGCGCCGCCAGCGCCTCGCCCGCTGCGCTCGACCGGCCCCTCGAAGCGCTGTTGGAACGGGCCGAGGCCAGCGACGTCCGCTGCCCCGACGAGGAGGCCGCCGGACAGATGCGGGCGGCCATCGACGCGGCTCGCCAGGCGGGCGACTCGCTGGGCGGCGTCTTCGTCGTGCTCGCGCAGGGAGTGCCCGTCGGGCTGGGTAGCCACGTCCACTGGGAGCGCCGGCTCGACGCGCGGCTGGCGATGGCCGTGGTCTCCATACCGGCCATCAAGGGGGTCGAGATCGGGCCGGCCTTCGAGAACGCGCGAGAGCCCGGCACGCAGGTCCACGATCCGTTCCTGCCTGGTGACGAGGGAGAGATCGTGCGGCCCACCAACCGAGCCGGCGGCGTCGAGGGCGGGATGAGCAACGGGCAGCCCATCGTCGTGCGGGTGGCGATGAAGCCAATCCCGAGCACCGTCAGCCCGCAGCGCTCCGTCGACCTGGCGACGGGCGAGCTGGCCGAGACCGAATATCAGCGCTCCGACGTCTGCGCTGTGCCGGCGGCCTCGGTCGTGGGGGAGGCGATGGTGGCCTGGGTGTTGGCCGACGCCCTGGTGGAGAAGTTCGGCGGCGACAGCCTGGCCGAGATGCTCCACCGCTGCGCGGCTATTTGACGGCGCCGGCCGTCAGTCCGCTGACGATGTAGCGCTGGAACAGCAGCGCGATCAGGATCGGCGGGATGGCAGCCAGTACGCCTCCCGTCGTCATCGCCCCGTAATCGACGGTGTACCGGCCGGTGAACTCGGCGATGGCCAGGGGCACCGTCTTGGCCGCCTCGGTGCTGGTGAAGATCAGGGCGAAGAAGAACTCGTCCCACGCCAGTAGGAAGGCGAAAATGATGGTCGAGGCCAGGCCCGGTCCCGAGATGGGGAGGATGACGCGCCACAGGGTGCCCAGGCGCGTGCAACCGTCGATCCGGGCCGCATCCTCCAGTTCCAGGGGGATCGTCTGGAAGAACGAGGCCATGATCCAGATCACGAAGGGCAGCGTGAAGGTCAGGTACAGCACGACCAGGACGGTACGGGTGTCGACCACGCCCAGGCGAGCGGCGATCATATACAGCGGGATGACGATGGAGATGGCGGGCAACATCCGCGTACCCAGGATGCTCAACATGGCGCCTCGACGGCCCTTGAAATTGATCCGGGCAAAGGCGTAGGCCGCCGGGATACCGGCCAGGAGACTGATCATCGTCACCGAACTGGACACGATGAAACTGTTCAGCAGTGCTCTGCGGAACACCCGGGCTGTATCGGGCGCGTCGGGCCGGGTGGTCAGGATGTTGGCGTAATGTTCCAACGTCGGTTTGCGCGGGATCCAATGAGGGGGCTTGCTCAGCAGTTCCGCCCGCGTCGAAACGCTGGAGATCGCCAGCCAGGCGAGGGGAGCGTAGATCGAGAATAGAATCACCACGATCAAACCCGCCAATGCAACACGCAAAAAAGGTTGTCGTCGTATACCATACATCGCTTTAGATTTCCTTCAGTCGGCCAACTCGTCGGTGTAGAGCAGGCGGATGTAGATCATCGCGGCCAGGAAGATAAAGCCGGAGACGAGGAAAGACAGCGCCGCGCCATTGCCGATGTAGAGTTTTCGGAACGTCTCCAGGTAGGTCAGGTAAGAGATGGTGACGGTGCCGAAGGCCGGGCCGCCTCGCGTGATGACGAAGATGATGTCGAAGACGCGGAACGCCTCGACGGTGCGGATAACGAGCACCACGAGAATGGCCGGGCGCAACAGCGGCAGGGTCACCCAACGGAACGTTTGCCAGACGTTGGCCCCATCGATGGCGGCCGCCTCGTGAAATTCGGCCGGGATGGTGGCCAGGGCGGCCTGGATGATCAAAGCGGCGAAGGGAAACGTGTGCCACACATCGGCGACGATGACCAGGTTCATCGCCCGCCAGGGATCGATCAACCAGGGGACATACCGGTCAATGAGTCCCAACTGGAGCAACAGGCCGTTGAGCGCGCCGTAGTCGGCGTTATAGATCCACCGCCAGATGGTCCCGTTCACGATCGTCGGTACCGCCCACGGGATGATCAGGCTGAAGCGCAGCAGGCGCCATCCCGGCAGCCGGGCGTTGATGAGCAGCGCCACCCCGATCCCCAGCAGCAACTCGATGCCCACCGACGTGATCGTGAAATAGACGGTCCGCCGGATCGTCTGCCAAAACACGTCGTTGGTCAGAAAATGCAGGTAATTCCCCAAGCCCACGAAAGTTCGCTCGTGAGGTCGGATCAGCGATACGTCGAAAGCGCTCAAGTATAGCGTGCGGACGATGGGATAAAAAATCACCACAAGGATGATAAACGCGCTGGGCAGGATCATCGCCCAGGCGACCAGCGACTCGCGCCGTCGTTGGTTGAGAAAAGCGCTGGCAACTTGATTCAAGTTTTTCCTCCCTGGTTGAGAGAAACCGGTTTTTTATCACGAATCGCACGAATGAACGAGTGGCACGAATGGTTGCTTCTTTGGGATTTCGCATGGTCGCGGTGAAAGATTAGCCACGAATTGCACGAATTAACACGAAAACCCCAAAGATTAGTGACAATTCGTGTAATTCGTGGCAAAAAATTGACCACTTGCTAAGCTAACCAGGCGAACTAGCAGAGAGCCGAACGGTTTTTTGAAAATAACAAAATTCGTGTCATTTGCCCATTCGTGTCATTCGTGATCCGGAGATGCTTGGTTACCGGTTTCTTCGGATAACTGAGGCCGTCGAAAGAACGCCGGGGGGGGCGATACCCACCCCCCAGCGCTCGTCTCGTTCAACTCCCAGGCTATTTCTGTATCGCCTCGATCGCAGCGGCGGCATCGTTGAGCGCCTGTTCCGCTGTCTTGATCCCACTGAGCGCCTCTTGCAGTGCCAACTGGAGCAGTGTCGAAGCCTCGGCGTAATAGGGTACCTTGGGCCGGGTGTGGGCGTACTGGAATTGCTGGCTGAAGGCCGGCATGAGCACCTCGTTGGCCGGGCTTTGATCCAGCAGGACCTGGAGATCGGGCTCCAGGTAGGCCGATTCCCACACTGGTGGCAGGTGAGCCGAGAACTCCATCTGGGTTATCTTATCGACCAAGAATTCCAGGTAGGCCCACGCCTCGTCGGGATGGGGCGAGCCGGACGTGATGGCGAAGGCCATCGAGCCATCGACCGTCGCGCTCTCGATCCCTTCCTCGCGCCCCCGATCGAAGACCGGGTTCAGCGCCAGACCTACCTGTCCCGTGATCTGGGATTCTGTCTCGTCGAAGTTGGCCAATTCGTACATATAAGGCCAGTTGATGGCGAAGGCGGCGTTGCCCTGCGAGAAGACACTGCGCACGTCCTCCTCGACCGCGGCGATGGAAGAGGGATTGGTGATTCCCTTCTCGATGCTCTCGACCATCCAGGTCAGGACCTCGACCCCCCGCGCGTCGTTGAAGGCCGGCCTGTCGTTCTCGTCGAAGAACTGGCCCCCGTTCCCGTACAGCAGCACGACGAAATCACAGATGGCTGCCTCGGCCTGGGCCCACGACCAGATGACCGGGTAATCGACCAGGCCCTGTTCCTTCATCGCCAGGCCCATCTCCTCCATCTCCTCCCAGGTCGTGGGAGGCGCGTCGTATCCTGCGGCCTGCAGCAGTTCGGTGTTGTAGTGGAAAATCTTGGTGTCGATCATCCAGGGCACGCCATAGATCTGACCATCGACCGTGGTGACGTTCCATCCGGCGTCGAAGATGCCCGCTTTGTACGCCTCGGGGACGCGTTCGGTAATATCCATCAGCCACCCAGCCTCGACGAATTGGGCAACCCAGGGTTGGTCGACGAGAATGACATCGTAGGGGGGGCGGCCGCCCACGCTGATCGAGGTCACCAGCTTGTCGTAGATCTCGTCGTAAGAGAGATAGGTCACCTCGACGTCGACGCCGGCGTTTTCGGCTGAGAATCGACTGGCGATGGTGTCCATCTCCTCCGGCGTGTAACCGGCCTGTTGCATCGTCAACACTTTGATGGTCACGTCCCGCGCCGGTTGGTCAAGATCGGGGGCCGAAGTCACGATTACCTCGACCGTCTTTTCGACCGGGACCTCTACTTCTACCCGCTCTTCTACCACGACGGTTTCTTTGATCACCTCGGGTGTGGGCGTCGTCGTCGGACTGCAACTGGTCAACACGAGAGCCACGATTGTAACAGCGCTCAATCCAAATAGCAAACGCACGCGCTTCATTTCTTTGACCTCCTTATGGTTAGTGATTATAATTGAAGATGTTGTGGAACGTGCTCTAAGCGTCTGGATCACGCGGTCTATCGAGCGTATACCAGACGTTGCTCGGCCGCGTGAGGTGTTGCTCGTTTCTCGATAGCGCCTCCTTTCAACTTTGGATCACGAATCTCACGAATGGGTGAATGACACGAATCTCACCCCAGTATAGCACATCGCCGGTGTCGTCGTCTATAGCATTTCGCCACACATGGGACATGGATGGGACATCCAGGTGCCATACATAAACTGGATCATTATGCATACTAAAACACATCCCCCCGAGACTTTCGTCAAGCAGGTGAAAGACGTCCTGGAACATCTGTATGACTTTCCATACCTGCAGCGCCACCCATTGGCGCAATTCAGCGACCTGTCGCCGGGCGAACTGCCCAGCCAGCGCCTGCGGCGGGCCTTCATCGACGCTGTCGAGACCCTGAATCCCGGCCCCGACGTCCCCTTCCGCGCCCCGCACGCGCGGATCTACAACCTGTTGCTGATGCATTACGTGGAGGGGATGACCGTGCAGGAGACGGCCCGGGAACTGGGGATCTCCCGGCGCCAGGCCCACCGGGATCTGCGGCGCGGCGAGCAGAGCGTGGCCGAGATCCTGTGGGCGCGACTTCCAGAGGCCGTGACCCTGGAGGAGAACAGCGCGGCCCAACTCTCCTCCGTCCAGACGGAGATGGCCCGCCTGGAGACCTACCTCCAGCCGACCGACGTTGGTCAGCTGCTCCAGCGCGCACGCGAGGCAGTGGCGCAGATGGCCGCGCAACGGGGCGTCACCCTCGACGTCCAGACACCGCCGAAACCGGCCATCGTCCCAACCGATGGGGTGTTGGCTCGCCAGGTGCTGGTCGATGCCCTCAGCCGGGCGGTGGAACAGGCCCGCCCTGGCCCCCTCCACGCCTTCCTGGTGCTTGAGGACGCTTGCACGTGGCTCACGTTGCGCTACGCCCCAGCGCCGGGGGCCGGCGAGACCCGTGCGGTCAGCCCCGTCGTGGCCCAGTTGCTCGACCGCCTGGGGTGGGAGATGACACAGGAGCAGGGGCGAGGGCCGGCAGGCGAGCGAAGCGTCTCGCTGTGCATGCCCGCTCGCTGCCCCACGGTGCTCGTCATCGACGACAACGAGGGCCTGGTGGACCTGTTGAGCGACTATCTCACCGGCCACGCCTGCTGGGTGACCTCGGCTACCAACGGGCCCGAGGGGCTGAGGCTGGCCCAGACGCTCGTCCCCGATACCATCGTGCTGGACGTGATGATGCCCGAGATGGATGGGTGGGAGATCCTGCAACGATTGCGCAACACGCCCCAGACCGCTGACGTCCCCGTCATCGTCTGTTCAGTGATCAATAATCCGGAATTGGCCTATTCCCTGCAGGCCTCGCTGTTTTTGACCAAACCGGTCAGCCGGGACGACGTCCTGGACGCGCTGCGTCAATTGGGTGTGACGTGAGAGGCGATTCCAGGGCCAGCAGTTCGTCGTAGCGGGGCTCCAGCACGTCGATCACTGCTTTCAGGCAGCGCAAGACCTCGGCCGGTCTCAGTCCGCCCGGACGGCGGATGACCATCCGGTCGCCGCAGCGATCCAACGCGTCCTCGACGTATCCCTGGGCGGTCAAGAGCACCACCGGGATTGATCCCATCGCTGCGTCCCCGCGCATGGTCGCCAACACCTGGAAACCGTCCACGTTCGGCATCCCTAAGTCCAGCAGCAACAAATCGGGACGCCGTTCCCGGATGGCCGTCAGGCCCTCGGCGCCGTCGTAGGCGTGGCGCACCTCGAAATGGCTGCCGATGGCCTCCAACATCTGCTCGATCAACTGGCAGAAGCCGCGCTCGTCGTCCACGATCAACACGTCGTGAACGTCTCCCAGGCGCTCGATCTCGTGGCGGAGCTGCTCGACGGAGACCGGCTTGGTCAGGCAGGCGGATACCGCCAATTTGTCCACCATCCACGCCCGGCTGGGTAGCGAGCACTCGACGAGGGGTACCGGCACTGGTATCGGCTCGCGCCTGATATTTCGTTCCCGCTCGATTGGCGGGATGTTACAGATCACTGCCTGGGGGTGGTGCAGCCGCACCGCCTCGAGCAACCGGTCGCTATCCGCCACCTGGACGACGTCGTGCGGTCCCACGTGGCGTCGGACGAGATCGACGACGGCCGGATCGGAATCGAGCACGATGACCGGGGCCAATGCCCTTTCGGACGATGCGGTTAACGGCCGGCTGACGTGCAGGCGTGAAAGGGGCGTGGTTTGGTCGGGCGCCGGCAGGGCGAAGCTAAAGGTCGATCCCGCGCCTTCCTCGCTCTCGACCCAGATACGCCCGTCGTGAGCGTCGACGAAGCGCTTGCTGATGGCCAACCCCAGGCCGGTTCCGCCGTGCCGGCGGCGCAGCGACTGATCCGCTTGATAGAATTCCTCGAAGACGTGGGGCAGCTTTTCGGCCGGGATACCGGGGCCGGTGTCGCTGACGCTGACGACGACCTCTCCGCCGATCTGCGCCGCCGCGATCCGCACTCGCCCCATCTCGGTGAAGCGGGCGGCGTTATTCAGTAAATTGAGCAGCACCTGGCGCATGCGGGTCCGGTCGATCTCCAACGGGGGTAGGTCGAGCGCGACGTCGATCTCCAGGTGTACCGGGCGCCCCTGGAAGAGATCCTCGGCGATCTCCACCGCATCACGCAGCAGGGGTTCCAGCGAGGTGGGTTCCTTGTTTAGCGTGAAACCCACCATCTCGACCCGGGAGAGATCCAGGACATCGTCGATCATCTCCAGGAGGTGGCGGCTGTTCTGGTAGATCTGGTAGACGGCCCGGCGCAGCTTGGACGGCCAGGCCATCGCCCCGTAAACCTCGGGCGAGCGGTACATCAGCTCGCTGAATCCCAGGATCAGGTTGAGGGGTGTGCGCAGTTCGTGGCTGACGTTGGCCGTGAACTGCTCCTTCATCAGCCGGGCTTCCTCCGCCTGCCGGCGGGCGGCGATCAGCTCCCGCTGGGTGCGGTGGAGGATGGCGTTGCTCATGTCCAGCGACTTCAACGTCCGGTTCAACTCCCCCTGGCGATCCCGAGCCAGTTCCAGGAGTTGGTCGGCTTTCTGCTGCATGGACCACGACCATTCCAATGCGTTATACAGGGTATGCACCATCAGCCAGGCCAGCGCCACGCCGATTACCAAAACGACGAGCAGCCCGAACAGCGGATAGGCCCGGACATCGCGCAGTGTCAGCCAGGCCGCTATTGCAACGACCGCCCCGGCGGTGGCGAACCCACCACCCGAGACCAGCATCGCGCTGACGAAGACCAACATCAACCCCAGGAACGGGAGCCACGGCTCCGGGAATAGGGCCATCGCCGCCAGCAACCCGCCGGTCAGGCCCCAGACCATCAGGTGACGGGCCAGGGCCGGCCGGGTTTGGATCAGCACGTGGAGACACCAGCCCATCACCAGCAACGCCGCCGCCAGCCCAAAGGGCGCGCGGGGGAACGGTTCCCACGAAAGCGCCCGCCACATCGCCAGGCCACTGGCCACGATCAACAACAACGCCACCCGCCGCACCAGCTGCCCTCGCAGTTCCGCCAGATTCACGTCCACGCCATAGGTCGTCACAGATGTAACTCCATCGTAACTGCTCAGCCTAGCGTCCGTTTGCAGCGGATGGGCGGGGGCCCCCACTCTCCATCGCAGCAAGGGGCTGGCCTGAGCAGTTACACTCCATCAATCTATTCAGGTGGATGCTGTCTCAGTCGCCACGCAAAACGTAATGCGTAAAACGTAAACGGCGCCCCACCCCCTACACCAATCCACCAATATACCGATCTACCAATATACCAATTTACCAACATACCGATCTACCAACATACCGATCTACCAACTTGTTCCCCGTCCCCTTTTTGTTATAATCCCACTATCCTACTTTGGCAAGTCCGGGGGAGCGTCATATGCAAAACGTCGTCATCACAGGCTTCATGGGAACGGGCAAGACCACCATCGGGCGGGCGGTTGCCCACGAACTGGGACGCCCCTTCGTCGACATGGACGCCGAGATCGAGGCGCGGGCGGGCAAATCTGTCCCCCGCATCTTCGCCGAGGACGGCGAGGCGGCGTTCCGGCGGCTGGAAGCCGCTCTATGCGCCGACCTGGCCGCCCAGGGCGGCCGGGTGATCGCCACCGGCGGCGGCGCCCTGGTCGATCCGGACAACCGGGCGGCGATGATGGCCAGTGGTCCCGTGATCTGCCTGACCTGCGCCCCCGACGAGATCCTGCGCCGCGTGCGCGGGAGCGCCGGCCGGCCCCTGTTGGAAGTCGCCGATCCCCGGGCCGAGATCGAACGGCTGCTGGCGGCCCGCCGCCCGGTCTACGTCGCCATCCCCTGGCATGTCGATACCACCGGGCGCCCCGTCGAGATCCTCGTTTCCCAGGTCGTCGCCCTGGCCGAAACGATTACGCTCCCCGTCCGCTATCCCGGCGGCGCCTATCCCATCCACGTCGGTGCTGGATTGCTGGCCCAGGCCGGTTCGGCGCTGCGGGCCGTCGGCGTGGCCGAAGGGACGAGCGTCGCCCTCGTCTCCAACCCCACCGTGGCCCCTCTCTACGAGGAGCCGCTCACGCAGGCGCTGCAACAGGCGGGGTTCTGTACCTTTGTGTGCACCATCCCCGACGGCGAGCGCCACAAGACGCTGGACACCGTCGCCGCGCTCTACGAGCAGTTCCTGGCCGAGGGGCTGG
Organism: Chloroflexota bacterium; assembly: GCA_011046405.1. GTDB lineage: Bacteria > Chloroflexota > Anaerolineae > B4-G1 > B4-G1 > DSAR01. The sequence continues at coordinate 9,287 of DSAR01000478.1, forward strand.
ATCGCGGCAGCGTGGTGCTCTCGCTGGGCGGCGGCGTGACCGGCGACGTCGCTGGCTTCGCGGCGGCGACCTTGATGCGGGGCGTGCGCTTCGCCCAGGTTCCCACCACGCTCCTGGCGATGACCGACGCCAGTGTGGGCGCCAAGACCGGCGTCGATCTCCCCCAGGGCAAGAACCTGGCCGGCGCTTTCAAACAGCCGGAGATGGTCCTGATCGACCCCGCCGTGCTGGCGACGTTGGACCCGGCCGAGACCCGGTCCGGGATGGCGGAGGTGATCAAGCACGGTGTCATTGGCGCCCCGGACCTCTTCGCCGAACTGGCGGCGGCAGATCCGACGTCGATTGACCTCGCGAATCCCCTCACGCCGGCTCAACTGGCCCGCTCGCTGCGCGTCAAGGTGGCTATCGTCGAGCGGGACCCGTTCGAGGGCGGTCGCCGGGCGGTGCTCAACCTGGGCCACACCGTGGGCCACGGGCTGGAGCGCTTGAGCGACTTCCGCCTGCGGCACGGTGAGGCGGTCAGCGTCGGCATGGTGGCTGCGGCGTGGATCGCGGTCGAGATGGCGCTGGCGCCGCCCACGCTCGCCGAGCGCGTCACGGCGGCGCTTTCGGCCTGGGGGCTCCCCATCACCTGCCCCCCTTTCGAGGCCGGGGCGATATGGCGGGCCATGGCCTACGACAAGAAGAAAAAGGGCCGGCGGCTGCGGTGGGTGCTGCCGCTTGAGATCGGCCGGGTGGACGTCTTCGATGACGTGCCCCAAGTCACGGTCATATCTGTCTTGCGACGTTTAGGAGCAACGCGATGACTCAATCTCAATCTCAATCTCAATCTCAATCTCAATC
>DSAR01000129.1 GCA_011046405.1 Chloroflexota bacterium
ACCAACATACCAACCTACCAACATACCAATATACCAATATACCAACCTACCAACATACCAATATACCAACCTACCAACATACCAATATACCAACCTACCAACCTATGAGACTAAAACATCTTTCACTCCAAGGCTACAAATCATTCGCCACCAAGACCGAGTTCGAGTTCCCCACCGGGATCACGGCCGTCGTCGGCCCCAATGGATCGGGCAAGAGCAACATCGCCGACGGCATCCGGTGGGTCCTGGGCGAGCAGAGCATACGCGCCCTACGCGGGAAGTCGACCGTCGACATGATCTTCGCCGGCGGGCGCCGCCGCGCCCAGGCCGGCATGGCCGAGGTCTCGCTCACGCTGGATAACGCCGATGGCTGGCTGCCCATCGAGTTCACCGAGGTGACCATCACCCGGCGGGCGTATCGTTCCGGTGAGAACGAGTACATCCTCAACGGGTCCCGGGTGCGGTTACGCGACATCACTGCTTTGTTGGGCGAGAGCGGGCTGGGGCGTCACGCCTACACCGTCATCGGGCAGGGCCTGGTGGACGCGGCGCTGGCACTGCGGGCCCAGGAGCGACGGACGCTGTTCGAGGACGCCGCCGGGATCAGCCACTACCGCTCGCAGCGGGAGGACGCCGTCGCACGCATGGAGGAGACCCAACACAACCTGGCGCGCGTTTACGACATCGTCAGCGAGGTCAAACCCCGTCTGGAACGGCTCCAGCGGGATTCCGTGCAGGTGGAGGAGCACCGGCGCGTCAGCGCACACCTGGAGCGATTACAGCGCACGTGGTACGGCTACCACTGGGGCGAGGGACAGGCGTCCCTGGGACGTGCGCTGCGGGTGGTGGACGCGCTGGAGCAGAGCCTGGTCGAGCGGCGGCAAGAGGCGACCCGCTTGGACGAGCAGTTGGCCGAACTGCGCGAACAGGAGGGCGAACTGCGGGCTAAACTGCGCGATTGGCACCGCGAGAGCGCCGACCTGCACGACGAGGTCAACGCGGCCCAGCGGGAGCTGGCGGTGGCCGAGGAGCGGGCCCGCCTGTCGAAGGTCCGCCGCGAGGAGTTGGAGGCCGAGTTCGAGCCGCTGGGCGAGCGACGCCAGGCCCAGGCGGAGACGGTCGAGCAGGCGCGAAACGAAGTCGAGCGCTTGGCGCAGGATCTGGCGGCCCGCAAGCAAGAACTGGCGGAGATGGAACGGGAGTGGGCGGTGGTGGAGGCGGAATCCCAGGCGCCCGCCCGCCGCCGGACCGAGGTCGAGCAGAAACTGCGCGCCTGCCGCTCGCGGGCGGAGCGCTTGAACCAGGAACTCCTGGAAGCCCGCCAGGCAGTCTCTCAACTGGAGAGCGAGCGGGCCGTGGCCGAGGAACGGGCCCGCCAGGTGCAGGCCCGGCGTGAAGAGACGTTGGCCGAGATCGTCCCCCTGGAAGCGCAGCGGGCGGAACAGGCGGCGCGGGTGCAGCAGGCGCGGGACCAGATGCAGGAGACGGTCCAGGTGCTGGAGACGCGCCAGGAACGCGCGGCCGAACTGGAGCGAGCGTGGGCGGCCAAACGGCGGGAGGCCCAGGCCCCCGATCCCCAGCGCGCCGAGATCGAGCAGACGCTCGCCACCCACCGCGCCGCGGTAGAGCGGCTGGAGCAGGAGATTCTGGACCTGCGCGGCGAGGAGGCCCGCCTGCAGGGCGAGCAGAGGGCGCTCGACCGCTTGATCGAGGAGGGCTCGATGTACGACGTCGGCGTCCGCGCGGTCCTGCAGGCCAAATTGGCGGGCGTCCTGGCGCCCCTGGCCTCCCTGATCCAGGTCCCGGCCGAGTGGGAGGGACCGTTGGAGGCAACGCTGGCCCGCGACCTCCAGGCCGTCGTCGTGGAACGGGCCGCCCTCGTGGCCGATGTGCGCCGTTTGCTGGAGCAGACCGGCGGGCGGCTGACGCTCCTGCCGTTGGACACCGTGCGGGCGGCCGCGCACACAGCGCCCTCGCTCCCGGCGGGCGCTGTGGGGGCGGCCGAGCGTGTCACGTGTGATCCCCACGTGCGGCCGGCGGTCGACGCGGTGCTGGGGAGCGTGGCCCTGTGTGACGACCTGGCGGCGGCGCAGGCGTTGCTCCCGGCGATGGGGCCCGGGGGACTGTGCGTCACCCGGGCGGGCGAGGCCCTGCGGGCCGACGGGGCGGTCTCCATCGGCCGCGTCGAGGTCGGCGGCGAGGGGCTCCTGGCCGACGAGCGGGCGCGCCGGGAGATCCCCCGGCAGTTGGACGCGGTGGCGCTCCAGGTCGTGGAAGCCAAACAGGCGCGGCAGGCGGCCGAGGAGGCGATTGCGGCGGCCCAGGCCCGATTGGCGGAACTGGACCGGGAAGCGGCCCGGCGCCGGGAAGCGATGGCCCAGGCCGAGCGGGAGGCGGTGGGACAGGCCGAGACGGCGGTCGCCGTGGCCCGGGAATCGTTGAGCAACCGGCAGTCCGCCCTGCAGCGAGAGATGTCGTTGCTCGAACAATTGGATGGCCAGATCGGCGCGCTCCGCCGGCAGGCCGACGAGTTATCGAAGGAACACGGGGCGATCCTGGCCCGATTACAGGCCCTGCGGGATGACGTCGATGCCGCTGGCGAGAAGGAGAGTGAGTCCGAATCGGGCCACGAAGAGTTGGCCGCGGAAGGGCCGCTATCGACCGAGTCATCCTCCCCGTTGGTCCAGGCGCGGGCCCGTTGCCGGGAGATCGAGGCCCAGCAGCAGGCCGAGGCCCGGCGCATCGCCGGTCTGGAGGAACGCTTGGAGGCCCTGGCCCAGCAGGCCGAGGCGGCGCGGGAGGAGGCATTACGCGTCGAGCGGGAGACGGTGGGCCAGACCCGGACCCAGGTCGCCGTGGCCGGGGAGACCCTGCGCAGCCAGCAGGCGACGCTGCGGCAGGAGGAGACCCAGTTGGCGCGCATCGAGACCCAGATCGAGGCCCGCCGCCAGCGGATCGAGGAGTTGGCGGACGAGCAGCGCCGGTTGGCCGCGCGCACGGAGGCGCTGCGCGCGGCGTCGACTCGGAAGGAGGCCCAGCTGCGCCAGGTGCACGAGCGTATCCGCCCGGCCGAGGAGGCGCTAAATCGCCTGAACGAGCGGCACGCAGCGCTGGAGGAGGAGGAGCGACGCATGCGGGACCGGGTGCGGGACATCGAGGCTCACCTGAATCGGGCGCAACTGGACGCTGAGCGGTGCCGGGACGAGTTGAAGATGCTCGAGCGCCAGATCGAGGAGGACCTGGGGCTGGTCGAGTTGGAACTGGCGGAGGACGTGACCGCCCAGACGCCGCTGCCGTTGAAACCCCTGGTCTCGGCGCTGCCCGTCGTCGAGGAACTGCCGGCGGGGCTGGAGGACGAGATCCAGCGCCTCAAGGCCCGCCTGCGCCGCCTGGGCTCGGTCAACCCCAACGCGCCCGAGGATTGCGCCGAGGTCCAGGAGCGGTACCGGTTCCTGACCGAGCAATCGGCCGATCTGGAGGCCGCCTCCGAAAAGCTGCACCAGGCAGTGGCCGAACTGGACGAATTGATGATCGAGGCCTTCTGGGAGACCTTCGAGGCGGTGGCAGGGGAGTTCTCCCAGTTGTTCACGACCCTGTTCGACGGCGGCGAGGCGCAGTTGGAACTCACCGAACCGGACGACCTGCTGAACACCGGGGTGGACATCGTCGCCCGCCCGCCGGGCAAGCGTCCGCAGCGATTGGCGCTGCTCTCTGGCGGGGAGCGCTCGTTGACGGCGGTGGCGCTGCTCTTCGCCATCCTGCGCGTCTGCCCGGCCCCGTTCTGCGTGCTCGACGAGGTGGACGCGATGCTGGACGAGGCCAACGTGGGCCGTTTCCGCAAGGTGTTGCAGGGCTTGGCGGAGAACACCCAGTTCGTCGTCATCACCCACACCCGGGGCACCGTCGAGGTGGCCGACACGATCTACGGCGTCTCGATGGGATCGGACGCCGTCTCGCAGACCGTCTCGCTGCAGTTGGACGAAGTATGAAATGGCTGCACTGAAATAAGCCCAGATTTCGCCACAGAGACACAGAGAGCACAAGGAAATCTTATGGTCGCAACGACCGGCCTGGTGTTAGCCAGTGGATTCAGTCGCAGGATGGGGCGCAACAAGGCGTTCTTAGCCCTGGGCGAACGCCCATTGATCGAGATCGTGATCGAGCGATTGGAACAGGTTTGCGCCGAGGTGTTGATCGTGGCGAACGACGCGAACGGCGCCGCGGCCTACACCGGGCTGGGCTTGGCAGTCGTGACCGATCGCTTCCCGGGCGTGGGCGTCCTTGGGGGCTTGCACGCTGGTCTGACAGCCGCATCTCACGATCTGACGTTGGCAGTCGGATGCGATATGCCCTTCTTGCAGCCTGACCTATTGCAGGCGTTCGCTGGGTGGGCGGTGGGTTTCGACGCGGTGGTGTTGCGCCACAGTGCGCCCGATCCACAGACTGGGCGAAAGGAAGCGCGGATATTTGTCGAGCCCCTCCACGCCGCCTACCGGCGCTCGTGCCTCCCGGCGCTGGAGACGGCGATTCAAGCCGGAAAGCGGCGGATCATCTCCTTCTTCCCCGACGGTCACGTGCGCTACGTGACGCTGGGCGACATCGCCCCCTTCGACCCCAATCTGCGTTCCTTTCGCAACGTGAACACGCCGGAAGAATGGCGTGCAGCCCGCGCCCAATGGAAGGCCAAGTCCAGATAGCAGGAAAGAAACCAGGTTTTCTCAAAAACCTGGTTTCTGACAGTCTTAACCCCTTTTTTCATAAGGTTAACCAATTTCCAGAAGATCCACATCATCCAGTCACACGTCGATACCCGCAACCGGCATGGCAAAGGCAAAGGTCGTGCCCTTCCCCAACTGACTCTCGACCCGGATCTGCCCACCGTGGAGCTCGACCAGGTTCTTGACGATACAAAGTCCCAAGCCAGTGCCCGGCTTTTCCAGCGCTTCGCTGTTGGAGGATCGAAAGAACTTGGTGAACAGCCTGGCTTGATCTTCCTTTGAAATGCCGATGCCGGTATCCGAAATGGCGCAACGGACGTAATCGTCCTGGAGCCAGGCCCGCACGCGGATGCGCCCGCCCTCAGGCGTGTACTTGTAGGCGTTGCTGAGTAGGTTGATCAAGATTTGCGTCAGCCGCGCCGGATCGGCATGAACCTGCGGCAAATCCTCCTGGATGTTGACCGTGAACTGCTGATCCCGCGCCTCAATCTGCCCCCGGGTCGCCTGGAGCGCGTCGTGCAGCGCATCCCGCAAATCGGTCGGCTGGCATTCAAGCCGCATATGGCCCGTCTCGATGCGTGAAATGTCCTGGAGATCGGAGACCAGAATCGCCATCCGCACAACGTTACCGCGAATCGTCTGGATGAACTGGGCTTGTTGGGGAGCCAACGGCCCACACGCCTCCTTCAGCAGCATATCGGTGTATCCCCGAATCGACGTCATCGGCGTGCGCAATTCGTGAGCCACCAACGAGACAAACTCCGATTTCGCCTGATCGGCCTGCTGCACTCCCTCGTACAGTCGCGCGTTCTCGATAGCGATAGCGGCATAATCAGCCAGGGCCATCAGGAGCTGGCGATCGTGCTTGGAAAAGGGTTGCCCACTCACACAATTCCCCACACCCAGCACACCAACCGTCTTCTCGCCGATCTTGAGCGGCGCCGAGAGCATCGCCTGCGTATCGGTCGCCGCCCCCTTGCAGATTGCCTGAATGGCCAACGCTTCTGGACTGCGATGTTTCGCCCGTTTCGCCGCGCCATTCACCCGTTGGCGATGCAATTTCGCGCTCAACTCACCGCTTTCCTCGTCCATCAGCATCAATGTCGCTTCCTCTGCCTCGATGACGCAGAAAATCGCGTCCAAGATTCGCTCCAGGAGTTGATCCTTCGACAACATCGACGTGACTGATTTTCCCACGTGATACAGAATATCCATCTCCTGGACGCGCTGACGCAGTTTTTGGTTGGCCAAGGCCAGGTGCTGGGTGAGCGCCTCCTTTTCTCGACGCAAGCGCACCTCAGTCAAAGCCCGGTCGATAGCGGAAAACATCTCGTCGGCGGTGAAGGGCTTGCTCATATAATCCTTCACCCCCTTGCGAAAGAACTCCACCGCGATGGCCTCAGAACCGTGGGAGGTGATGAGTATGATAGGTACGTCGACACGCTGGGCACGAAGGGCGTCGATCACCTGAAATCCATCCATGTGCGGCATCTCCAGATCACAGAAGATCAGATCTGGCGGATCGGCCAACACCATCTCCACCCCCTGGCTGCCATCGCTTGCCTGCAACAGGGTAAATCCCTCACGTCGAGACAGGGTATCGGCGATGAAATCCCGTATGTGACGGCTGTCGTCGATGACTAACACTCGCACGTTCGATTCCATACATCCCTCATCAATTGATGAAAATTACCTCGACCAAGAAGACGTGACGCCCAATAACTGCACTTGACATGATAGCGTAATTTTGCTTCGAGTGCATTAAGAGAGCGTTACGATTGGATAACGAGGGTAGAACGAACAGCGCTCGCCGCGGGGTTTTCGTTTGACAGCGCCGTGACACGTGGCTATAATGACACTACAATACACCATCTTCTCAACCCGTAAATGAAGATGGATCCCCCAGTCTAGTGAGCGCCACTTAACACAAGAGAGGAGAAACATCTATGGGAAACATTGCATCTTTTCCGTCCGATTTTACCTGGGGAGCCGCGACCTCATCCTACCAAATTGAAGGCGCCTGGGACGAGGATGGCAAGGGAGAGAGTATCTGGGATCGTTTTTCGCACACGCCAGGCAACGTCAAAAACGGCGACACCGGCGACGTAGCCTGTGACCACTATCACCTCTGGCGTCAAGACGTGACCCTGATGAAAGAACTGGGCCTGCAGGCCTATCGCTTTTCCATCGCCTGGCCCCGCCTGTTGCCAGAGGGCCGGAGACCGGTCAACGACGACGGCATCGCCTTCTACGAGCGCTTGGTCGACCGCCTGCTCGAAAACGAGATCGAGCCCTACGTCACCTTGTACCACTGGGACCTGCCCCAGGCCCTGCAAGACGACGGAGGGTGGGCCGCCCGCGCCACTGCCGAGGCCTTCGTCGAGTACGCAGACGTCGTCTCTCGCGTGCTGGGCGACCGGGTCAAGTACTGGGCGACGCTGAACGAGCCCTTCGTCAGCGCCGTCATCGGTCATCTCTGGGGCGTCCACGCGCCGGGCCACGAGGACATGGGCGAAACCATCGCCGCCGCACACCACCTCCTGCTGGGGCACGGCTGGGCCGTGCCCGTTATCCGTCGCAACGTCCCCAAGGGCCAGGTGGGCATTGTGCTCAACCCCAGCCCTCAGCACCCGGCGTCCCCAAGCTACGCCGATCGCGCCGCAGCGTGGCAAGCGGACGGTTTTCTCAACCGTTGGTACCTCGATCCACTGACCGCGCGCGGCTACCCGGCCGACGTCGTGCAAAAACTTGATCAACCGATGGACGTCGTACACGCAGGCGACATGGAAGCCATCGCCGCCCCACTCGACTTCTTGGGCGTCAACTATTACACACGCGGTGTCGTACGCGACGAAAAAGTCCCCGCCGAAGAAAACGAACTTCAGACCCTTTTCCCCGGCGACGAGAAGACCGAGATGGATTGGGAAGTCTACCCCGAAGGACTATACGAAATCCTGTGCCGGATCCACTTCGATTACGACTTCCCCGCCCTCTACGTCACCGAAAATGGCGCCGCATATCCCGACGAAATCAACCCCGACGGCACAGTCGACGATCCACAACGCCTGTCCTATTTCAAGCGACACCTGGTACAAACCGCTCGCGCCATCCAGGCCGGCGTCCCCCTGCACGGCTACTTCGCATGGTCGCTCCTGGATAACTTCGAGTGGGCCGAGGGATATAGCAAACGCTTTGGTCTGATCTACGTCGATTTCGAAACCCAGCAGCGCATACCGAAGGCCAGCGCCCGGTGGTACAGCCGCGTTATCGAAAGCAACGCCGTGCCAGAGTAATATGAATAAATCTGGATAAATTGACAAGAGTAAAAAAGATGAGTGAAGTGAAACTGGAGTTGACAGAGAGCCAAGTCATCGCGTTAGTCAAGCAACTGTCTGAGCAGACCAAACAGACGATATTTCAGATGCTCCTATCGACGGGGGACCTGGACGTCGATCTGGATCCGGAAATGTTCGACGAAGACATCGAAATGTTTGACATGATGGACGATTGGGAGGACGAGAGAATTTGGTTCTTTGGGATTTCGCATGGCCGCAGTGAGAGATTAGCCACGAATTGCACGAATTAACACGAAAAACCCAAAATTAGTGACAATTCGTGTAATTCGTGGCGAAAAGTTGACCACTTGCTAAGCCAACCAGGCGAACTACCAGAGAGCCGAGAATTTTTGCCATGGAACGCCAACATCTCCTGGCTGCCGAGACGTTCCACTACAGCTACGCCAACTACGCTGACCATCTGGGCATTGGAAACGTACGTTTCGACGAACTGATGCCCGACGACGTGGAAATTCTGGAACAGGATGAGACAGAATGCTGGGAGGACGCTCGCCTGGCCAATGCCCTCGGCATTGACGAGGACAGGGCCCCGTTCTGGCGAGAGTCGTATCGACGGGCCAAGGACATTATCGATGCCCCCACCCCAGCCGAATCCTTTCGACGCGGCGTCCGCTACTCGATCGAGGATGCTCTCGAAAGTGGGTTGAATCGTGAGGATGACATCAAGCTCCTGGTCTCGCAGATATGCTACCGGGCGGCAGACATGGCCTATCTGCTGGACATGATAGGGGAGCGGCTCTCCACGTATTCCCACGATGTATCTTCTCAATAAGTTGGGGAGCTGTGGCCGGTCTCCCGACCGAGCCACAGCGGGCACGGTCAGGAGACCGGCCCGAGCGAGTTTGCCCCGGTTTATTGAGATGATACCCCACGATCTCAGGGAAACGCCCAACGTCGATTCCAAATACTTGTTTGGGGAACCGCCCGCCCCCTTAGTTGACTGACATCCTGATCAGTGAGGTGATCGGCGCTTGGATCACGAAATGACGAGGGGGTATTCACCTCTCGCGCCAATAAAGCGGCGCATCCTGCCAACGACAGCCCCTCGCATCGACATCGAAGGCAATCATGCCCAACCTGCCCTCCCGCTTGACGACGGGCAGTGCTGCCGCCACGCCCGCGCGCGACGGCGCGCCGTGGGCGGCGATGTCCCGGGCCAACGCCTCCAGCAAAATCCAGGTCGCTTCGTAAGCCGGGAGGGCTAGGGACCCCGGGGCGGACCCGTTGGAAATCGCCCGATAGGCCTCGACGAAAGATTGGCCTCCCGGCATCTCATCCAGCCGGGGCCACGGTGTGACGAAGGTCGTTCCCCGGGCCGCTGTTCCCGCTATGGCGGTGAAATCGCCGGCCGCCAGGTCTGGCCCGCCCACGAAGGCGCCCGTCCAGCCAGCGGCCCGCAGCGCTGCAATCACCTCCCCGGCCATCACCGGATTGGCATCGCAGAAAAGCACGTCGATCCCGGCGTCCAGAATCGGCATCAGCACCGAGCGTTCTTCATTCGCATCGATGCTATCCAGCGCCACGACAGGCGCCACGCGCACGCCCCGCGCCGAGGCCCGACGCGTCAGCGCCTCGCCCAGCGGGCCGAGCGGCGGCCCGCCTTCGGTCAGCAGCGCCGCCCGTTCCATCTCGTGATTCACCAAATAATCGAGCCAAGCGTCCGCCACCGTCTCGGCCGAGGGCCCCATACGGCAAACAATCCCGGCGTTCGCCAGATCTCCCCGGACGACCGGAGCTACCAGCGGGATACCGGCCTCACCGTAGACCGGGGCCGCGGCTGCCGTCGTCTCCTCGCGGAAGTGACCGAGCGCGGCGACGACGTCATCGTCGACGGCCAATTTCCGCGCCTGCGCCATCGCCATCGCCGGATCCGCCCCATCGTCGTAGGCCACCAACTCGACTCCATACCCACCTACGCCACCGGCAGCGTTGACCTCTCGTATCGCCAAGCGCACTGCGTAGATCACGTCGTACCCCACGTAGCGATAACGCCCCTCGAAAGGAGCCACCAGGCCGATCTTGA
>DSAR01000282.1 GCA_011046405.1 Chloroflexota bacterium
ACTCAGACCAGCCCTTTGCTGTGCCGGAGAATGGGGGTTTGGGGTGTGTGGCGGTCGCTTCGCGACCGCCACACACCCCAAACCCCCGCCCATCCGCTGCAAACGGGCAGCAGGCTGAGTAGTAGTTACTTGAAAAGTAGAATAGACCGATGTTTACACAGACTGGCAAGAAAAGATAGATTGACAAATTCAACAAGCGCATTATACTGAATACAAGTACTTCTGATATTCTGTCTATCTACAGACTTCCAAAGTCTACAACCACTCATCTCATCGGCTGAATCTTTGCAAAAGCTCCGTCAAGACACCAACTTAAAACAATCGTATGGAAAAGAACAGACTTCTCGACATTTCAGACGTTATGAAAAACATTCCGCCGGAGCGATTGACCAATGGGGCCCAGCGAAAACTCGAACGTGCCTACGACGTATCGGAGTTGGCCCACGCCGGCCAGACTCGCAAATCAGGCGAGTCCTTCGTCCAGCATCCCCTCGCCGTCGCAGCCCTGCTGGCCGAATTGGGGATGGATGTCGATACCATCGCGGCCGGTCTATTGCACGACGTCGTCGAAGATACACAAATCGATATCGCGCGCCTGGAAGGAGAATTTGGCCCCCAGATTGCCACGCTGGTCGACGGCGTGACCAAGCTGGATAAAATCGAGGAAAAAATCGAACAGGAACACAGCGACCGAATGGAACAACGAGGAAAACGTTCCAGGGGCGAGCGTGAGGCTGAAAGTCTGCGCAAGATGTTCCTGGCAATGTCGGAAGACATCCGCGTCGTGGTCATCAAGCTGGCCGACCGCTTGCACAATATGCGGACCCTCGCATCTCTATCGCCAGAACGTCGCCGCAGTTTCGCCCGCGAGACGATGGAGATCTTCGCCCCGCTGGCCAATCGGTTGGGGATATGGCAGTGGAAATGGGAACTGGAAGACCTGAGCCTGCGCTACATCGATCCGGTCACCTATGCCGAAATCGCATCCCTCATCAAGCGGCGGCGGCCAGATCGGGAGATCAGCATCCAACAGCATATCGACATTCTCCAGGAAAAATTGGAGGAGGAAAACATCACGGGAGAGATCTCCGGCCGGCCCAAGCACATCTACAGTATCTACACCAAGATGCACCACAAAGACGTTCCGTTCCAGCAGGTCTACGACGTGCGCGGCATCCGGGTGATTAGCAACACCATCCCCGATTGTTACCGTATCCTGGGCATCGTCCACGGACTGTGGCGCCCCATCCCCGGCGAGTTCGACGACTACATCGCCACGCCAAAGGGCAATATGTACCAGAGCCTCCACACAGCCGTCATCGGCCAAGACGGCAAAACGTTGGAGGTACAAATCCGTACGTGGGCGATGCACCGGCGCGCCGAATACGGCATCGCCGCCCATTGGCGCTACAAAGAGGGATCGCAAAAGGATTCGGAATTCGAGAGTCAGATCGCGCGATTACGTTCCCTGGTAGAATGGCGCCGAGAGACCACCGACGCCGACGAATTCGTCGACGCCATGAAGACCGACGTCTTCCGGGATCGGGTCTACACCTTTACCCCCAAGGGAAAGTTGATCGACCTGCCCATCGGGTCGACGCCCATCGACTTCGCCTACCACATCCACACTGAGGTCGGCCATCAATGCCGGGGCGCCCGCGTCAACGGCAAACTGGTCAGCCTGGATTACCAACTCAAGAATGGGGATCAGGTGGAGATCCTCACCGCCAAGCGGGGAGGCCCAAGCCGAGACTGGCTCAATCCCGCCCTTGGATATGTGCAGACCAGTCGAGCCCGGAGCAAAATCCGCCAATGGTTCCGCCGGCAAGATCGCAAACAAAGCATCGCCCTGGGCCGCGAGATTCTCGAGCGGGAGCTCAAGCGCCTGGGAATGGGAAAGCTGAGCCACGATACGGTGACCCAGCTTTTTGATTGCGACAGCACCGACGACTTCCACGCCGCCGTAGGGTTTGGCGACATCAACACGCAACAGATCGCCGGGAAAATTTCCGAAACACAGACACCCGAAGAACCTGAATCATACATCCTCGCCACGCCGCCGCGGCCGCAAGACATCCAGGTGCGCGGCACCGGCAACCTGCTGACCCGGTTGGCCCGCTGTTGCAACCCCCTCCCCGGCGACGAAATCATCGGTTACGTCACCCGTGGACACGGCGTCTCCATCCACCGGCGCGATTGTCCCAACATCCTGCGCAAGATAGGCACTGACCGCCTCATCGAAGTCAAGTGGGGCCCCCGCGTCAAGACGATACCGGCGACCATCAGCGTCCTGGCCTTCGACCGGCCGCGCCTGTTCGGCGAAATATCCGGCATCATCGGCACCGCCGACATCAACATCATCGACGTCGGGCAAAGCAAGAAAAAACACACCACCACGCTCTACATCACCCTCGAAATCCACAACATCGCCGAACTCAGTCAGGTGTTGGCCAAGATATCGAAACTGCCCAACGTCATCGAAGCGCAGCGGCACACCGGTTGACAACCCTACACCTCAAACTAACGGGGAGAGGGTTCACCCCGCAATGCCCGCCACACCCGCTCTGGGGTGAACGGCACCTCCCGCATCCACACTCCGGTCGCATCGTGAATAGCGTCGGCCATGGCCGGGGCGACGCCGTCCATCGGGATCTCCGAGATCGACTTGGCCCCAAAGGGACCCGTCGGCTCGTCCGTCTGCACGAAGATGACGTCCAGACGCGGCATCTCGTTCGCCTTGTAGACGTGATACGGCCCCAGGCGGGAGTTGAGCAGTCGCCCATCCACGTCGTAGACCATCTCCTCGCAATGGGCAAAGCCCAGCACCTGCTGCAACGCCCCCTCGACCTGCCCGGAGGCGGTGATGGGATTGATCACCCGGCCCGCATCCACCACCATCAGTACGCGCTCCACCGTCACCTGACCGGTCTCCGTATCCACGAGCAATTCCACGAATTCGGCGCCGAAGGGCGGCGGGCTATCGTAACTGATGTGCGAGGCGCTGGCGATGATCTGGTGCTGATTTTGTTGATGCAGGCTGCTCAACGCGACGGCCCGCAACGTCAGCTGGCGCCCGTCGGGGAAGTGGAGCGCCCGATCCCGTAGGACGAGCGCGTCCAGGTCGACGTCATCCATCCCCAACATCGCGGCCGCGTGGGTCTTGATCTGCCGGGCGACCTTGAGCGCGGCCTTGCGCACCGCCCCACCGCTGACGTAGGTCGTGCTGGAGGCGTAAGCGCCCTTGTCAAAGGGGGTAAAGTCGGTGTCGGAGGAATAGACGATGAAGTCAGCCACCGGACAACCCAGCACCTCGGCCGCGATCTGGGCCAGGATGGTGTCGGAACCGGTGCCGATGTCAGTCGCCCCGACCAGGAGATTGAAGGAGCCATCGTCGTTCATCTTGATCGTCGCGCTGCCCATATCCAGCCCGGCGATGCCGCTGCCGTGGAGCATCACAGACATCCCAATGCCCCGGCGTAGGTGCACGCGATCTGTCTCTCGCCAGGCCTCGTTACCCCGCTTCTCCGACCAGCCCACCGCTTCCAATCCCACCCGCACGCATTCGGACAGGCCGCTGGAGTGAATCACCTGCTCGAAACCCGCGCGGCCCTCGCCCAGCGCCTTGGAGAGCAGCAGCACGTCGCCCTCCTTGATCCAGTTCCGGCGCTTGAACGCAAGCACGTCCCAACCCATCCGCTCGGCGATCTCGCTCATCAATGATTCCAGGCCGAAGAAGCATTGCATCGCACCGTAACCCCGGAAAGCGCCCGGCGTGGGCTTGTTGGTATAGACGACGTCGCAGGTGAAGCGAGAATAGGGCGCGTTGTAGAGCGTCAGGCTCTTCTGCCCGCCCACCATCTGCACCGTCAGGCCGTGGGTGCCGTAGGCGCCGGTATCGCCGATCACGTTCAATTCAATGGCCACCACGTCCATCTCCCGGGTGACGCCGATCTTGTAATGTTGGATCTGCGGGTGACGGCTGCGGGAACTGGAGAACTCCTGGAGGCGGGTGTACGCCATCCGCACCGGCCGGCCGGTGGCGATGGTCAGGTGAGCGCACAGATCCTCCAGGATCATCTCCTGCTTGTTGCCGAAACCGCCGCCGATGCGGGGCTTGATCACGCGGATGTCCCTCTCCGCCAGTCCCACCAGTGGCGCCAACATCCGCCGCACGTGGAACGGCACCTGGGTGCTGGAGCGCACCACCAGCCGGCCGTCCTCGTCCCAGTAGGTGATGCACACGTGGGGCTCGATGTGGGCCTGTTGCTGCTGTCCGGTGCGGTACGTCCCCTCGAACACGTGATCGGCCCGCGCCCAGGCCGGCTCCGCATCGCCCACCTGGGCCTCGATGTGATGGACGATGTTGCGATGGGGGTCATAAATACCCTCGGTGTCCGGCTCGTCGTGGATCGCCGGCGCGCCGTCCGCCATCGCCTCGACCGGGTCGAGCACGTGAGGCAAGACCTCATACTCGACGTCGATCATCCGCAGGGCCCGCTGGGCGATCTCCGGCGATTCGGCGGCGACGATGGCCACCCGGTCACCCACGTGGCGCACCTTGTCGTCGAGGCTGACCTGATCGTAGGGTGGCGGCTGGGGATAACTCTGCCCGCCGGTGGCGTACTTGATCCGGGGGACGCCCTCGTGGGTCAGCACCGCGTGGACGCCGTCCAGCGCGCGCGCCCGGCTGGCGTCAATCTTCTTGATGCGGGCGTGGGCGTGCGGGCTGGTGAGCAAGGCACCGTAGAGCATGCCTGGCAATTGCACGTCGTCGGTGAAGACCGGCTGGCCTGTCGCCAACTTGACCCCATCCACCTTTTCCTGGGGTTTGCCCACCGCCTTCAGCGCCGCCATATCAGGCGGTGAGATAACCAGGGGCGGCAGCGGCGCGCCGTCCTCGGCCACGCGATAGTAACGGCCCAGCAGGTCATCTGGCGATTCGTCCGGTCCCAGCGTCCCCTCGACGGGCTCGAAGGGCGCAACGGCCTCACCGCGCAAGACAGCGGCCGCTCGCTGGATCGCCTGGACGATCTTTACGTAGCCAGTGCAGCGGCACAGCACGCCGCTCATCGCCTCGCGGATCTCGGCCTCGCCCGGGTCGGGGTTGCGCGCCAGGAGCGCCTTGGCTACCAGGATGTGGGCAGGGGTACAATAGCCACACTGGATCGCGCCGGTCTCGATAAAGGCCTGCTGGATGGGATGCAATTGGCCCACGTGGCAGCCCAACCCTTCCACCGTCTCCACCGAGCGCCCCTCGGCCTCAAGCGCCCGCTTCTGGCAACTGCGCACCGGTTCGCCATCCAAGAGCACAGTACAGGAGCCACAATCGCCCGTCCCGCAGCCGTATTTGACGCTGAAATAGGAGGCACGGCGCAACGCATCCAGCAACGAATCGGTGCGATTTGCGTCGATGCGTTTTTCCTCGCCGTTGATGCTCAACGTGATCTTTTGCATCACTTGCTCTTTCATGCGCCCACCTCCTCCGCCATCTCCGCCATCTGAAAAAGACAGGCGCGCAAGGCGCGCCGGGCCAACACGCCCGCCATCTCCCGGCGATACGTTTCGCTGCCCAGGTAATCCCCTTGGGGCGCGACCTCTCGCATGAGTGCCCGCGCCACCGCCTCGATTTGTTCCTCACCCAGTGTCTCGCCCACTAATTGATCAGTCGCCCGGGCCAGGCGTACCGCCTCTGACCAAGCGCCCACCAGCGCCAGGCGGGCCTCCGCCACCACGTTCCCGTCCCCGTTCCCATTCCTGCCGAACGTCATACCAGCCACTGCGGCAACGATCGGCTCGTCGGCCGGCGTGCGGGCCACCCGGGCCGCGCCCCAGCGCTTGGCATTCAAAGCAACGCGCAACTCGGTGGGCTCTCCTGCCACTTCCTTCTGCAACAACGACGTCAGGGAATTTTCTGCCCCGCTTTCGAATATGAGCGTCGCCCCCAGGGCCAACAGGCCCGCCACCCACTCGGGCGCCAGGCGGGGCGACTTCAGCGCCTGCGCCACCGGTGTCTCGTTGCGGGCGTGCCACGAAATCGGCCCGGCGAGGGCCTGACGCAACAACGCCGGGCAGGCCGGGTCCTCGAACACCACCTGGAGCGATGCGTCGACGCCGACGCGCCACAGACCTTCCTCGTTCTTATTCATCTTGCGCTTGACCTCCTCTCATATTTTCAGCACGGATTACACTGATTTGGGTGTGATTCATTTCATTTGAGGCCAAGCTCGTAGTAGGCGATTTATCGCCGTAAAAGCACACTGAAGCCGCTACCTAGCGCCGCTGCCTAGCAGCGCACGCACTACAAACAACGCTCAAAGCACTTGAAACACACCCCACTGATTTACACGGATTTTTTCTAATCCGTGTCATCTGTGGAATCCGTGGCTAAGGTCCTAATCCGTGTCATCTGTGGAATCCGTGGCTAAGGTCCTACCTCCCAACTGGTCATTCTCTCTAATTCATTCACCGGGCCACAATCGCTCGATGACCACCGACCGGCCCGGTCTCACGTCGAACGCGTAGGCGTCGGGCATCGTCAGTGACTGCCAGAACGCGAAATCGACCGTTGGGTCGAAATGGTGTAGAAGCAGCGCCAGGAGATTGCCGTGGGTCGAAAGGACAATGCACTCACCCGGATGCTGCTCCCGCAACCGGCGCACCACAGCCACGCCCCGCCGTTGGGCGGCCGCGTTCGACTCCCCGCCCGGATGGATGAAGGCAAAATCCGTCCACGTCATCTCGACCGCCGCGTGAAAGTCGCGCACCGGCCCGTCGCCCAAACGTCGCTCGCGCAGGTCAGGCTCTATATCGATAGACAGCCCCAAGCGCCGGGCCAGCGGTTCCACCGTCTGCCGCGCACGCCGGTAAGGGCTTGAGCAGATGCGCTCAATGGGATAAACCTGGAGCAGGTCAGCCAGACGGCGCGCATCGGCCTGTCCTGCTTCGGAGAGCGGCCGGTTTTCGTCCGGCTCCCAGTGGGCGTGAGCGTGGCGGACCAGGCAAAAGCGGGTCACAGCGCCCCTCCTACACTTAGCGCGGCGCTTGCTATATCTCTGCCAGGGCCGCCCGCATCCGCTCCAGGGCCTCGGTCAGGGTCGGCCGGGGGCAGCCGAAATTCAGCCGCACGAAGTCCTCGCCTCCCTCGCCGAAGTCGGCCCCGTCGTTCATCGCGACCCCGGCCCGTTCCAGGAAAAACTCGTGTGGATTGGCGGGAATGCCTGCCTCCCGGCAATCGAGCCAAGCCAGATAAGTGCCCTCAGGCTTCCGGCATTTAATCTGCGGCATATAGGTCTCCAGATAATCGAGCAGATAATCGCAATTATCCTCCAGGTAAACGAGCGCCTCGCTCAACCATGGATCGCCATGCCGGTAGGCGGCCAACGCGGCCGTGAATCCCATCACGTTGACGTGGGCGACGAGGCCCACCCCCACCCCCTGCACCCGCTCGCGCAAGTCGGGATTCTGGATCACGCCCACCGAGCAGGCGAGACCGGCGACGTTGTAGGTCTTGCTGGGGGCGAAGAGTGTGACCGTCTGCGCAGCGATCTCCGGCGAAAGCGCCGCTATCGGAATGTGTGGATGTCCGGGGAAGACCAAATCGCAGTGGATCTCATCGGAGCAGATCACCACGTCGTGGCGCAGGCAAATCTCGGCCAGGCGTTCCAGTTCGTCCCGCTCGAAGACCCGTCCTACGGGGTTGTGGGGACTGCAGAACAAGAAGAGGGAGGCGGATTCGGCAGAGGCGGCTCGCTCCAAGGCGTCGAAATCGTGCTCGTACCAACCATTCTGTTCCACCAATGGGACCGTTTTGCAGAGTCGATCGGCGTTTCCAGGCGCATAGAGCATCGGGGAGTAGACCGGAGGCTCGACCAGCACCTCGTCGCCGGGCGCGCCGACGGCGTGGCAGACCTGGTTGAAACCGGTCACCACGCCGGGGACGAAATAGATGTCCTCGATCTCGACGTGCCAATCGTACAGGTGGGCCAGACGCTCCTGGATCACCTCCGGCAGTTCATCAGGCGGCAGACCATAGCCAAAGACCCCGTGGGCCACCCTCTCCTGTAAGGCGTGGATCACCGGTTCCGGCGAGCGGAAGTCCATGTCCGCCACCCAGAGTGGCAGCACGTCTCCGACCTCACATGCCTCTTGCTCGTACGCGCCCCATTTGGCGCTGTCTGTGTTTCGGCGGTCGATGATTTGATCGAAGTTACATGACATAAAAGTTGTTCTCCTGAAAGTTGAGTTGCAGGTTACAAGTTTAAGATTTAAGGTCAGTATGGCGGCTCTGCCGGACCTTCGTAGCCGCACATACCGGTGCGGGGGGAATTGCAAAAGGGCAATGGCCCGCCATAGTCGTCGTGCGGATGATCCTTGGCGTGCGTTTCGCACAGCAATCCGGATTCGTCATACTCATATATACATTCCATACATAACCACGCCGCCGGTTCGCCGCACTCGCTGCACGGTAATATCGGTGGATCGTTGCGCGCCATCAGGAAGATGGGATGGGATGAGAGCGGCTTACCCTCCCGAACGTCCACCACGCGAATCAGGGTCTCG
Organism: Chloroflexota bacterium; assembly: GCA_011046405.1. Classification (GTDB taxonomy): domain Bacteria; phylum Chloroflexota; class Anaerolineae; order B4-G1; family B4-G1; genus DSAR01. The sequence goes on from DSAR01000282.1 coordinate 8,560, forward strand.
GAAGAAGTGCCGAAATCGTAGATATGGGTCAATTCAAATCCCGGTTTGAAGACCTGATCCGTCCGTCTGCTCATCGGAATCTCGTCGCTGCCCCAGCCTCCGGTGGAAAATCGACTCAGATGCCCGCAACATTCCAACCATATCGCGCGCAGGTAATCGTCCAGATCCTCCAACGTGGCGGCGCCTTTCATCTCCATGTGAAGCCAGAAATCCCCCTCCCACGCATCTTGCACTAGAAGATGGTAGATTCGTTGTTCCTTGCCGGGCCCTTGATTCGCCTCCTCAATGGCCTCTTCCCGTCGAGGGCAGGCTTGCAAGTGTCTCAGCAGCCCGCCGCGCGTCATCTCACGTCCACAGAAAACACACTTCCCTTGCGTCTGCTTTTTTCGTCCCATGTCCCATTCCTCCCATTAAACTCAACATGCCCTTGCACAATCCAATCCATATGGCGAGCCCCAGTCACGCGCCCCGCCGCAAGACTATTGTACCCACATTTCGACTTTAGGGCAATCAATCTAGTACAAAAAAGTTCCCCGTTTCCGCGATGGAAACGGGGAACCTCGATCCCGTGCTATCTTCTCGATCATCCAGGATCATAGAAGTCGGAGACAAGGCCGTGACCACGGTCACGCGGTTGCACGCATTCCAACTTGCTTTCAACCCCAATACGGTTTAGTTAAGGTTTGTAGTGCGCGCGCTGCTAGGCAGCGGCGCTAGGCAGTGGCTTTAGCGCGTTTTCGGGCGATAAATCGCCTACTACGAACTTGGACCGTTGCTTATTTAAACTGTATTGCTTTTAACCCGACTTTTTGAGCAGATACTCACACGTTTCTCCCGGCGCTGCAACTATTCCAGACGCTCTTTCAGGACTGCTGCCAGCGCCGGCGCGACCTTGAACAGATCGCCGACGATGCCATAGTGAGCCAACTTGAAGATCGGCGCCTCGGGATCCTTGTTGATCGCCACGATCACCTTGCTGGTGCGCATACCGGCCTGGTGCTGGATCGCGCCGGAGATCCCGGCGGCCACGTACAGGTCTGGACTGACCGTCTTGCCGGTCTGGCCCACCTGGTGGGCGTAGGGAATCCAACCCGCGTCGACCGCCGCTCGGGAAGCGCCCACCGCAGCGCCCAACACCTGGGCCAATTCCTGCACCGGTTCGAAACCCTCCGGCCCGCCCACGCCCCGTCCGCCAGAGACGATGATGCTGGCGTCGGCCAGGCTCACGCCGCCCTCGGTCTCCCGGAAACCGATGACCTGGGTCACGATCTCGTCCTCGGCCATGACCGGTTTCACCCGCTCCACCTGGCCGCTGCGGGCCGAATCGGGCTCCGGCTTGGGAAAGGCGCGGGGCCGCGTGGTGAAGATCTGCGGGCGCCGGTCGGGGATCACACATTTGCTGAGCAATTTACCGGCGTAGATGGGCCGCGTCGCCGTCAACTGCCCATCCTCCAGCGCCAGCGCCGTGCAATCGGCGACGCAACCGGTCTCCAACGTCACGGCCAGCACCGGTCCCAGCTCTCGCCCCCG
>DSAR01000280.1 GCA_011046405.1 Chloroflexota bacterium
ATCATTGACGAAATTGACCGCGTCCTCGCCCAGCACTATGGTTTCACGGACGAGGAACTGGACTTTATCATCAACTATGACATCAAGTACCGCATGGGCGATGCCCTGTTCGAGGAGGACGGGGACGACGGCGAGGAGGATGGAGAAGATTGAAACTCGTTGCCGGGCGCCTCTGGCATTCATTTGACCTGTATCGGTATCGGATGTACAATTCTGTCATCTATCCGATACGATACTTGCCAGAATCCGGGAGTGACCAATGATCGAACCGCGCCTGTTAGCGCGCCTGGAGCGCAAAAAAGACCAGCTCGACCGTTTACGCCCGCTGCCGGCCGCTGCCGTGCGCCGCCTGGAAGAGCAGGTGACCGTCGAGTGGATTTACAACTCGAATGCCATCGAAGGCAACACGCTCACACTCAAAGAAACGCGCCTGATCCTCGAAACCGGGCTGACCATCGGCGGCCGGAGTTTGCGCGAGCATTTCGAGGTCATTAACCACAAAGAAGCCATCGAATACGTCGAGGCGCTGGTGGCCGGCGATGAGCCGGTCACGCCCTTCCACGTGCGCCAGATTCACCGCCTGGTGCTGGCGCGCATCGACGACGAGAACGCCGGGCAGTACCGCACACTGCCGGTGCAGATTATGGGGACGGCGCACCGCCCGCCCGAAGCCTGGCAGGTGCCGGCCTTGATGCAGGACTGGGGGGATTGGCTCACCGGTCCGGCGCAAGCGCTGCACCCGCTCGAACGCGCGGCGCTGGCCCATCATCGCCTGGTATCGGTGCATCCGTTCATAGACGGCAACGGGCGTACCGCCCGCCTGGTGATGAACCTGCTCTTGATGCGCGACGGTTACCCGCCGACGATCATCCTGCGCGCCAATCGCGGCCAGTACTATCGCGTCCTGGCCCAGGCCGACGCGGGCAACGTGTCGCCTTTGCTCAACATGGTGGGCCGGGCGCTCGAGCGCAGCCTGGCGCTCTACCTGGCAGCCTGTACGCCCCAGAGCGGTCCCACAGACCCTCAAGATGAATGGATTTTGCTGCGCACAGCCGCCGAGGATACCCCCTACAGCCAAGAGTACCTGAGCCTGCTGGCGCGCAAGGGGCGGCTGGAAGCGATCAAGCGCGGCCGGGTGTGGTATACCACCCGGCGGGCGGTCGCCGCATACCGCCAGTCGGTGCGCGAACAGAAGAAAGAGACATCGCCGTGACGGCAGTCATCCGCGTCACCCCAAATGACGCGCATTTCCCCGCCGCGCTCACCCGGTGTTCAAGCGGCGACGCTCCCACCTTTCTGGACGCATTGGGCAACCTCGACCTGCTACAGCGTCCTTTGCTGGCCTTCTTCGCCTCGGTGCGCTGCCCGGGCCGCTTGATCCTGCAGGCCCACGACCTGGCCCAAGAGTTGCGGCGGGCGGGCGTTCCCACCATCGGCGGCTTCCACTCGCCGGTGGAGCGGGAGGCGCTCACCGTCTTGCTGCGCGGCGAGCAGCCCATCGTCGTCTGTCCCGCCCGCGGCCTGGCGCGGATGCGCGTGCCGCGCGGGTACCGCGCCCCGCTGGAGGCCGGCTGCTTGCTCCTCCTCTCTCCCTTCGATGAACACGTCCGGCGGGCCACCGCCCAGACCGCGCAGCGCCGCAACCGGCTCGTCGCCGCCCTGGCCCAGTGGGTTTTCGTCGCCTACGCCGCTCCCGGCGGCAAGACGGAGGCATTCTGCCGGGAGACCGTCGCCTGGGGCAAGTTGCTGTACACGTTCGCGGGGAACGAAAATCTGGTCGAGATGGGGGCGCAGGTGTTGCAGCCAGGGGACGGGCTGTCGTTTTTTGATACCACAGGCATTGATGAATAATGTAGTGAGGAGCAATCGGATGCCGAATGATCGCACATTTGAGCAGCTAATCCGCGAACACTTTCCCTTTCCTATCAGCCACACCTATACCTACCTGCAAAGCCGCGTCGACCCTGACGACCGCTACCAGGCGTTGCTGGCCTGCTTTGAAGTGACCCTCAAGACCATCGCTTCCATTGCTCTGGCAAATTTTACCCGCGACATCCAGAACGATCCCACCCTGGGTAATGCCCATCTCTTCCAGGACTTGCTCGATACCCTGAGCCGTCCCCTTTCGCTGGGCCATTGGCAGGGATTGCTGCATCGCACACTGCGCCCCTATGCGACTCGCCGCGAGCGGCTGATGGCGCCCGAACTGTTCGATTTCTACTACCGTGTCACCGAGGGAGGCAACGTCAAGACGCAGAGCGAAAACGTGCGCCTCATTCAGCGATTCATACAGGAGCGGAACGAGGAGGCCCACCACCGCAACCGCAGCCAGACCAGTCCACTGCAACGGCGGTTGCAGTTGCCCGAGTTGGAGCAGGACATGGAGACTCTGTTGGGCGAACTCGAATTCCTGGCCGACTATCCCTGGCTCTACGTCGAACACGCTGAGCACCACGAGGGTGAATGGCACTATCGCGCCAACTATGCCTCTGGCGCCGGCTATCCCTTCCACCAGCGCACCTGGCGGACCGCTCTCGGCATCAACTCCCACCGCTGCTTGTTGGTCAACGAGGTCAGACCCGCCGTCCTGGAACTGGATCCCTTCGTCATCGTGACTTCTGAGGGGCGCCTACAGCAGCCGGATCTCTTCTTCTTCGATGGCGTGTTCAGCTCGGGTCGGGCTACCTTTATGAACTATCACGTGGGTGATTACATCGACCCGACCGACGAAGGCTCCCCGGCCTCGGTGGCCAGCGACGCCATCAACAGCCTGCTCAAGCTGCTCAAGAACCGTATTCCCCCGGCGGCCGAGGAGACCCAGATGGTGGTCGAGGATCGTCTGCCCGCGGTCGAAATCTACCATCAGGCTGCTAGTTGGGCTATGGAGCACGGCGAACGGCAGTCCATCTCCCTGGACGCGCTGCGCCGGATCCTCAACCTATCCCGCGAGGAGGCGCTGCAGCAGGAGCGGGACCTGGAGGCCGAGCGCGGCGTCGAGACCGAGTCGGAGGAGACCGAAGTTCCCTTTGAAGGGGTCCCCACTTGGGCCAACCTGGCGTACTATGTCCTCGACAACAGCGGTCGGGAGGAGATGTTCTACAAAGAGATCGCGGCCGAGGCCGAGGCGCTCAAAGATCAGTACGATCCCGACTGGGAAAGGGGAGACTCGGCGCACGTAGAAGGGACCGTGAGCCGGATTATGTCCCAGGACCCCCGCTTCTACAAACTCGAACCAGGCTACTATCGGCTCACTAAACAGAATGAGCTGCTATCCAATCCCTCCTGGGCCAACCTGGCCTATTTCGTGCTCCAACGCCACGACCCTAAACGGCACGGGATGCACCTTTCAGAGATCGCCGAGCAGGCGACGGCGCTCAAGGAGAAGCACAGCGATTGGAGCAGCGAGAATGCCCAGACGCCCAAGCGGACGGTGAGCGCTACGATGAGTATGGATCACCGGTTCGAACCGCTGCCGGAGCGGGGCTATTGGCGTCTGGCAGCGGACGAGGTCCAGGGAGGGCCGCAACCGACGCCCGTTCAGCCACCTCCCACCTCCAGCCGCCAGGAAGCCTACGATGAGGTGTTGGCCTGTCTGAGGGAGCTGGGCGAGGTGCAGCCGCTGCCCTTTGGGCGCACCTATTACACTCTGGATGGTCAAACCCACTTGATGCTCCGCTTTTCCAAGGCCCACCACCGCAACGACGAGATCGAGTATTTCCTGGGTGTCACGCCCCAGTACTTTGAGCGCATCGACGCGCTGGGCAACGGTTTTATGGTCTTTGTATTGGGCGGATCCGACAACGTCCTGCTGGTTTCCACCGAGACCTTTGCCGGCTGGGTGGAGGGAGTGGCCCCCAGCGGCAGCGGCACCTGGCCGCTGGCTTTTTACCAACAACCGGGCGCGGGTCGGATCGAGCGCTGGGTCGCGGGCCAGAGCCGCGCGGACGTGACGGCCCACCTCAATGACTATGACAGCCTGCGCCGTGTACTGGCAGGGACGCCGGCCTCCCGCGCGCAGCGGGCCAAGGCGACCATCCGCGTGGCCGATTTGCTGGAAGCCGGTCTGCTCAGGCCGGGCGATGCGGTGCACACGCGCAAGCATCCAGAGCGGCGCGCGATGGTCGTCGACGCCAAATTCCTGGAGTACGAGGGGCGGCGGTGGGGCTACAATGATTGGGGTATGCACATCAACGATTGGGCGGCGATCAACATCTACCGCGAGTTCGTTCTGGCCCGCACTGCTCAGACGTTGAACGAGTTGCGGGAGGCGTTGCGAGAAAGGCTTTGCCAGTGAACGGCAAGATTGTAAAGGCAATCAAACTGAGAGGAACATCAAATGAGTCCGGTGAATGACAAGATCACTATCGACGCAGCAAAACGCGCACAATTTGAGATACTCTTTGAGGAGTTTCTAGAGGTCTATCCTCCAACGGAAGGAGGCCGCAATCACATTGAGCGGTACGAGCCAAGTCGAGGGGAGGCCCAGGAGAACTTTGAGCAAATTGTGGAAGCGGCTGAGCGTGGCGAGGACATCACCGACAAGGTCTTGTTGAAACTCCTTCCTTATGGGAACACCTCAACAAACAGGGAGAAGGGCGCCTGGACGCCCCTCGCGCCGGCGATTCAGGGGGATCTGCAGAAGTGGTACGAGGCGCAAGGATGGACGGATCCAGGCGATTGGCCTCATGTAGCACAAGCGATCCTCGACTTTGTCCGTCGCTGCAACGATAACCCCAAAGATCTGGAAGCGGCCTGCAAAGCGTTCGATGATCTCCCTTACACCACCGGTTTTCAGACTGGTATGCTCACTCCCATCCTCAACGCGCTTCGTCCTGAAGAGTTTCTGCTGATCAACAACAAGTCGCGGGATACCATCAATCACTTCGCCGGTACGTCACACAGTCAGAAACTGCGGGAGTATCCAGAGACAAACGCGACGGGGTGGGCGCTGATCCAGGAGTTTGCTCCGGTGATGCACCGCTTTGACATGCCTGATCTGCGAGATTCAGACTTGTTCGACATGTTCTCCCACTGGCTGGTGGCGGTGAAGGGTTTCAACTTTCGCCCTGTTCGTTATTGGAAGATCGCGCCTGGTGAGAAGGCCTGGAACTGGGATGCTTGCCTAGAGGGTGGCTTCATCGCGATAGGATGGGATGAACTGGGTGACGTATCTGAAATGGAAAAGTCCGAGTTCGACGAGCGACTTGAAGCTCTGGATGCTGAGTATCCAGATGGAGGATGGAACAAGTTCGGAGCAGGGCAGGTCTGGACATTTGCCCACGAGATCCAGGAGGGCGATCGAGTCGTGGCTAACCGGGGAACCACGGAGGTGTTGGGGATCGGAACCGTGCTGGGGGCGTACGAGTTTGTTCCGGATGAGAGACACGGTCATCGTCTGCCTGTGACGTGGGATGATCTAACGCCAAGACGGGTCAACGAAGGGGGATGGAGGAGCACCCTGGTTAAACTGGATCGGGACAAGTTCGAGACGATTCGTAACGCCATGCCCTTTGAGGCTGACAACGATTTAGCAGAGCCCTTCTCCAGGATTTTCGAGGATCGCGAGGAAGCCGAGTGGGCCTTCGACTTGCTAGAGGAAACGCTTCAGCGCCTCGGTGTCACAGACGCCAGCGACAAACGCTTCTCTCTGACCTTGAGGCACAACGGGCAGGCATTGCATCTCAATTTTGGTAACTGGGCTGTGATGGTATTCTATGCTTCTGGTTACTCATCGTATAGGGTGGGCATTGCACTAATCGAAGATCAGGTGGACGTCGAGGGCGATATTAGGCGCTGGCGGGATTTCGCGCAAGACGATGATGAGCCGGGAATTCGTCTCCTTGGATTGCCTATCCAAACCGTGCGACCCCTGGAGGGCACGCTGCGTGAGGTCTATGAGAACACTCTCGTTCATATCGCGAAGAGATTTGAGCACTGGAAAGCAAGCCCCTACCGGAAATACGGGGTACCGGAAATAGAAGCAGCCATCTTCGACCCGGAGAAGCGTTCAGCGCTTCTTACCCATGGGATCACAGAACCGCTCTCAGAGGTTGGCTACTTTACATCAAGGACGTTCGAACTGTTGGAAGACCTCCACGAGGACCCCACCGCGGCCTACTATATGGACCACAAGGACGCCTTCGAGGCCCACTTGCTGGAACCCTTTAAACGGCTTTTCCACGACGTTGCGGAGCGTCTACCACCGGCGATCAGCAATGTGATGGAGACCGAGCGCTGGCTCTTCTCACGCATTCCCAAGAATGACTTTGGGCAGGGTGGGGCCTGGGATTTCTACTGGGGGGCCTTCTATCCCAAGGGCAGCAAGCGGACTCAGGACGCCCAACTCTCGCTTTGGATCAACCACGAGCGGCTGGAGTTTGGCTTCTACATCGGTGATTACGGCGCCGAACAGCGTCAGCGGTTTTTGCGACAATGCCGTGAGCATTATCAGGCCCTTAATTCCGCTCTCGGAGATACCCTCTCATCTGATGACATCGTTTTTGGGCGACACAAGGACATCGTTGTCAACGCAGATGGCACTGTAGAGAGCACGCTCGACCTCACCTGGCAGGAGTGGCTACAGCACCCTGACCAGGCAGACTTTGACGTCTCCGTCGTTCTACTTCGGGACGAAGTGTTGGCGTGTTCGGAAGACGAGCTCGCCAATCGCATTGCCCAGATCTATGAACGATTCTTCCCCCTGGTGCTCCTGGCTATCGAGGATGATCCGCTGGTTGCCATTGATGATTATCTTGATCTTGACGACCCTGAAAAACTCAAGCGCAATCCTGTGTACTCAATCGCACGATGCGCCGAGGAGTCCTTCTTTGATGAGGCAACGCTCGCTCAGTGGGTGCGGGCCATCGAGCGGAAAAAGCAGGCCATTCTATACGGCCCGCCAGGAACGGGCAAGACCTATCTCGCGGAGCGTCTCGCCAAGCATTTGATCGGCGGTGGGGACGGCTTCTCAGAGGTGGTGCAATTCCATCCGGCCTACGCTTACGAGGATTTCATTCAGGGCCTGCGCCCCGACCTCGATGTGGGCGGCGGCCTGCGTTTCAACCGCGCGCCCGGTCGATTCCTGGACTTTTGCCGCAAGGCGCGCGCCTGTGAAGGGCGCTGTGTGCTGATCATCGACGAGATCAACCGCGCCAACCTCTCCCGCGTCTTCGGCGAACTGATGTACCTGTTGGAGTATCGCGACCGCGACGTGCCCCTGGCGGCGGGCGGTCGATTCGACATTCCAGAAAACGTGCGCATCATCGGCACGATGAATACGGCCGATCGCTCCATCGCGCTGGTCGATCACGCCCTGCGCCGTCGCTTCGCCTTCCTGGCCCTCTATCCGGATTACGACATCCTGCGCCGGTATCACATCAGTCGCCAGACCGGCTTCGACGTCGAGCCGCTCATCCAGGTGCTCAAACGGCTCAACCGGCAGATTGACGATCAGCACTATGCCGTGGGGATCACCTTTTTCTTGCTCCCCGATCTATCTCGGCACATCGAGGACATCTGGCGGATGGAGATTGAGCCCTATCTTGAGGAATACTTCTTCGACCAGTCGGGCAAGGTAGAGCTGTTTCGCTGGCCTAAAATCGGTGCAGAGATATCGCTATGAAATCGTTCCAGGATAGGAAGACCTTATCCTTGACGGAGTATGTTACCCAGGCGTTTCCCCGCCAGGAGATCCCGGAGACCCTTGGCGAAGCGCTGTGGCGTGACTATGGCAGCAAAGTCACTGTGGAATTTCCTTCCCCCAAGACCGGTTATCAGTGGGAGTTGACGGCCCGGGGCTGGGTCGGTTACATCCCACTTGCGCCGGATCTCGGTTTCTCCCTGCAGCCCAAGGTATCACTGGGCAACCTCTTTCGCATGCTCGAATATGCCTATCGTCTGCAAAGTTTCGAGTTCCTCGACGATCTGGTGGGTTGCCAGTCTCTGGAGGCGTTCTACGAGCGCCTGGCAAACGTCCTCGCCAAGCGGGTGCTCGACCGCGCCCGCAAGGGCTTCTACCGGGCCTATCTGCCAGAGAACGAGCGCTTGCCCTACGTGCGCGGACGACTCGACGTCCGCCACGTGATGCAGAAGCCCTGGAGCGCCAAGCTCCACTGTCACTACGAGGAGCATACGCCCGACGTGGAGGAGAATCAAATCCTGGCCTGGACCCTTGGCTGCATTGCCCGCAGCCATATGTGCTCCAGGCGCGTTCAGCCCACCGTCCGGCGAGCGTATCAGTCGCTGCGCGGGGTGGCTTTGCCGCAATCCTTCAGTCCTCAAGATTGCGTGGGGCGTCTCTACAACCGGCTCAACGACGACTATCACCCGATGCACGCCCTCTGCCGCTTCTTCCTGGAGCACAGCGGCCCGACCCACGAGATGGGGGATCGAACCGTGCTGCCGTTTCTGGTCAACATGGCGCGGCTGTTCGAACTCTTTGTCGCTGAATGGCTCAAAGCCCACTTGCCACCCGGTTTCTCGCTCAGAGCGCAGGAGAAAGTCGATATTGGCGAAGGGGATGTGTTGTCCTTCACGATCGACCTGGTCCTATGCAGCGAGGAGACGGGTGAGGTGGTCTGCGTGTTGGACACCAAGTACAAGGACGCAGCCAAGCCGTCAGCGGATGACGTGACCCAGGTCGTGGCTTATGCAGAGATGAAGGGGTGCCAAAGTGCTGTCTTGATCTATCCCATTCAATTGTCCAAGCCCTTGAATGAGCGAGTGGGTAGCATTCAGGTGCGGAGCCTCACCTTTTCTCTGGAAGGCGAGCTTGACGACGCGGGAAAGACCTTTGTGTATCAGTTACTGTCAGATGTGCGAGGTGTTGTATGAAACGCAAAGCCCTGTTGAAAGATGGGGACAAGTTCGTGGTCCTGGAAGAGAGTGACTTTGAGGCCGAAACGGCGTTACAGGAAGCGCTGAAACGAAACCCCGAAGTGGTTCCCGTTGCCGACCTCGAGTTGGGCCAAGTCGTCGTCGTGGGGCGTGAGACGTCGGTGCTGGCTGGAGCCATCGATCTGCTCTTGGTCGATGCCGAGGGCCAGGTGATCATCGTCGAGACAAAGCTCTCGCGCAACCCCGAGCTGCGGCGCCAGGTCTTGGTCCAGGTGCTCGACTATGGAGCCAGTCTATGGCGAACCGCACCAACGCTCAAGCAGTTTGAAGAACTGGTTTTGAGGTATTGGCGCTCTGATGCCTGTGAAGACGAGCGAGTGAAGGGCGTCACATCCCTGAGAGAAGGGCTGCCCGCTATCTTTCAAGAGCTATGTGGAGAGGATTGGGACTATGATACGTTCGAGGCTGCACTGGAGGGGAACCTGGCGAATGGCCAACACGTATTGCTGGTCGTGGCCAGCGGGTTGATGGATGGGCTATCCCGCGATCTGCTCCAGTACGCCAACATCTGTCTGAACATTCCGCTCTATGGAGTAGAGATCGATGTCTTTGAGACTGCGGCTCGGCAGTTGATCGTGCCCAGGGGTGTGCGCTACACGCCGAGGGTGCGACAACGTCAACAGTCTACTGGACACACGGATCGCAACGCTTTCTTGGCTGCTTGTACGCCACTGGCGGCGACGTTCTTTGAGCGCGTGCTCGATGAAGCTGAGGCGCGAGGCCTGGTGGTCTATTGGGGAAGCCTGGGGTTTTCGGTGCGCGTGCCGTTGGATAGTCCAGTCACGGTGATGTATGGTTACCCCTCGAATGACTTTATCGTGTATACAGGTCAAATGTCAATGAACTCGGAAGACCGAGAGGTGTTCCACCGGGTGCTCAAGGAGATCGCTCCAACCCGGCTTGGCGGGAGCTATTCAAACCACATCTATCTGAATGAGGACTCTGAGAAACAGGCATATGCTGCCCTGGCATTTGTATGGGAAGAGGTCGAGAGATTGCTGGCAGGTCATCATCAGAACATCGATCCGAATCAACCACAGGCTTGATAGCGAGAGAACATGCACCAAGCTTAATTTGACAATGGCACATTAGCGTAAAACCACGCTTGTGGCGCAAACGCCCGGCGATAAAGTCGCCGGGCTACGGAGCAGCGCCCGATGAATCGGGCTCGGGAGCCCCGTTCACGGGGCG
>DSAR01000409.1 GCA_011046405.1 Chloroflexota bacterium
AAGCCGCTGCGCTTCCAAGCCAGAACCAAAAAGGAACGTTGATTGCCAAATTCTTGCTTGCCGTGCAAGGATTCTATGGGTTAGGCCCTAACCTGGCAGAGCCAGAACCAAAAAGGAACGTTGATTGCCAAATTCTTGCTTGCCGTGCAAGGATTCTATGGGTTAGGCCCTAACCTGGCAGAGCCAGAACCAAAAAGGAACGTTGATTGCTAAATTCTTGCCCATCGTGCAAGGATTCTATGGGTTAGGCCCTAACCTGGCAGAGCCAGAACCAAAAAGGAACGTTGATTGCCAAATTCTTGCCCATCGTGCAAGGATTCTATGGGTTAGGCTTAATCGTCCGACGATCCTCGCTTTCCCAGGACGACGGGAATGTCGATTATTTCCCCGCCGCGCGCGACAGAAAGCGTGATTTCTTGGCCTGCCTCTGTTTCTCGGACCAAATAAGCGATAAAGTCGTCGTAGTTTTGCACTTCGTATCCATCAATGGCGACGATGATGTCGCCGCCAGCCATAATCTTTACGCCTTCTACTTCGACCTCGTGGTCGCCGCCCCGCAGACCGGCTTCGGCGGCCGCCGTTCCCGGTGTGACCTCGCTGATGAGCACCCCATGCCGGACCGGCAGGCCAAGGGGATCGGCTAACTTGGCCACGGTGAAACGCGTGAAGGAAGAGATACCGAGATACGGATAATGATAGACCCCTTCTTCGATCAAGTGAGGCACGATGCGATGAAGCGTGTTGACCGGGATGGCGAACCCAATACCAGAGTTGACGCCGGTCAGGGAACGGATGGCCGAATTGACGCCAATCACACGCCCATAGATATCGATCAACGGCCCGCCGGAATTGCCCGGATTGATGGCGGCGTCGGTTTGAATGATCTCCGGATTGGAGAAACGCCCCCCCTCCTGGATGACCTGTGAGGGTAACGTACGGCCCAACGCGCTGATAATGCCGACCGTCATCGTCCCCGCCAGCCCAAAGGGGTTCCCGATAGCGATGACGCGCTGTCCTACCTGAAGGTTGTTCGAATCGCCCAATTCCAGGGGGATCAATTGATTCGCATCAACGTCGACCTGAATCACCGCCAGGTCGGAGTATGGATCGATGCCGATCACTTCGGCTGCTACAATGAGATTAGCATAGGAGAAGGTGACCTCGATGGCGTCAGCGTCTTCGACGACGTGAGCGTTGGTGACGATGTATCCTTTGTTATCGATCACGAAACCAGAACCGTGGCCGAAGGGTTTCAACGTCCCATTATCGTCGATCAGAACTTCGATGTACACGATAGCCGGGTTGACCCGTTGATAAAGGTTGATCAGCAGCGCATCTTCTCTCTCTACTTCGGTGGTCAGATCTTCCGACAGAGCCGTGGGTGTGGCGATGAGGATAACAGGGGCCGGGCTGGGTGGAACTGGCGTCGAGGTAGGGACCATCAAGAAGTCGGTGTTCGTGCACGTGCACGTCAACGTCGCAAAGATCACGGGTAACCACAGATAGACCAGATATTTTCGTGAAAGCATACTAGTGCCTCTTTCGGAGATTAGATAACTCCTCAAATAACGCCCGTTCTTTGGCATTGAGGTCTTGAGGGATTTGCACGCGGATCGTGACGAGAAGATCGCCATACTGATTGGCATTATGGGGATTGGGCATACCTTTCCCTCGCAACCGGAAGGTCTTTCCTCCTTCGGTCCCAGCAGGAATTTTTAGCGACACGTCGCCATTCAACGCCGGAACCCGAATTTGGCCGCCCAGAACGGCTGTGTAGAGATCGACGTCGATGTCGCAGCACAGATGATCCCCTTCTCGTTCGAAGATGGGGTGCGGTTTGACGGTGATGTTCAGATAGAGATCGCCAGAAGGCGCGTCTCCATAGCCAGATTGCCCTTTCCCGGCGATGCGGACCCTGGAACCGGTTCGAGCGCCCGGCGGAATTTTTACCCGGATACGGCGCTGGCCTTGCTTGAGCACACGGGTCGTACCGTGAAACGCCTCCTCCAACGTGATCGTGGCTGCCGTTTCCATATCCTGCCCTCTGGTGGGGCGTTGCCTGGTCCGGCCGAAAATATCCTCACCCGCTCGGGTCCGTCTCGTGCCGCCAGCCCCGCCAAACACGCTACGGAAGAAGTCAGAGAAAGACTCGGCCCCGGCGCCCCCAAACAGGTCCCCCAGGTCACCGCTCCACTCGACGCGAGTACCGCCGGGCGCACCGGCAAACCATTGCGTCCAATCGAACTGGCCGGGATCGCGCCCCATCTGTTGCCATTGCTGCCAGTTGGCGCCTAACTGATCGTACTTTCGTCGCTTCTCCGAATCGTTCAATACCTCGTACGCTTCGTTGATCCCTTTGAATTTCTCTTCTGCACTTTTATCGTCAGGATTGACGTCTGGATGAAATTCGCGGGCCAACCTACGGTAGGCCCGCTTGATCTCTTGCTCGCTGCTATTTCGATCCACACCCAGGATTTTGTAGTAGTCCTTATATTCCATTCAACCAACCCAGAAAAGTTACTCGTTTGTTGTCTTCTAAGAATTATTCTATACCGTAATGTGTGCCGTGTCAAGGAGACAGACCAAACAAGGGAAACCGGAGACCAATGCTTTCGGCCTCCGGTTATTCGCCTTCTATCCAAGAGTAGAGGAAGGAGAGAGTAGAGAAGTAGACTATTCTGTCTTTTCCATCTCTTCGTCTTCTTCGGTGAATGCCTCTTCTCGTCCAGCTTCGGTGATCACCTCGACCTCTGGCGCTTCGGCGATGAGCATCTCCTCTTCCTCTTCTTCGAGTTCCAGGATAGCTTCCTCTTCCAAAGGCACCACGCGGGCGATCATCTCATCGACGTCGGTCAGTACGTCGATACCGGCTGGAATGGCCAGGTCGCGGACGTATAACGCGTCGTTGATCTCCTCGAGCTCGGTCAAATCTACTTCGAGGGCATCGACCAGGTCGCCGGGCAAGCACTCCACCTCAATGGAAGAGACGCCGATCAGTAGAATACCCTCGTTCTGCTCGATAATCGCCGGTTCTCCGATAAGTTCCAGCGGGATCTCGGTGGTGAGGCGCTCGGCCATATCGACGCGATAGAAATCCACGTGCAATACGTTCTGGCGAATAGGATCTTTTTGCACATCGCGTATCAGGGCCATCTCCGTCTGATCCTGTTCGCCAATGGCGATACCGATAATCTGGCTGCCGCCTACTTCCGACAGCAATTGCCTCAGCTCTTTGTACTCGAATTGAAGGGGAATGGGATCGAAGTTATGCCCGTACATCACGCCCGGCACCCATCCTTCTCGTCGCAGACGCTTGGACTTCTTGCCAAGTAGGCTGCGGGTTTGTGCTGCTAACGTAATTTGTTCTTTTTGTTGACTCATCTAACCTCCGAACGTCCGCCTATTGCTACGCCAGGCGGGGTAAGATTCTTTCAATCAAACGAGTAAAGTCTACCCGTAAGGCCGCGTTATTGTAGCGTAAACCCTCGCTTTCGTCAAGCGTGATCGTTGTTTAGGGATTTCGTAGCAAGTCGCAAGCGTAAGCCGCCCCAAAGGCTCAGAACACTCGCAGGTGAACTCAAGGAAAACGAAGCCGGGGTTGATGCGCGTGATAAACCGCACAGCGAGCAACCTCGTGCGTTTAAACCCCCTTGGATTTGCTTCGTTTTCCCGTTTACCGTTTGCCTTGTGTCTACTCTTTCCTGTGCTATAATGAAGTTTCGATAGACCAATCATAGCACGCGAAGTATTCTCGCGCGCCATTCTATTGGCTAGGGCCTAACCCATAGAATCCTTGCACAGCGAGCAAGAATTTGGTAGTCGATGACCTCTTTTGGGTTCTGGCTCGGAAGCGCAGCGGCTTTGTCCAGGTTAGGAGGAACAGGTGCATCGTGCAAAAGATCAACGGTCACGTATCATATTCTGGTTAATTAGTTTACTGGTTGTCATCAGTATGGGTTTGAGTCTGGCTGGGACACTTGTGACACCGCGCCAAGCAACGCCAACACCTGTGTCTACACCCACGCCTTTTCCCACACGGACACCCTTTCCCACGCGCACGCCTACGCCCTTATCGGTTGATGATTGAGAGCAGCAAAGGAGTCAGGCTATGACCAAGAAAGCGCTCAAGATACTATTTCTTGCCGCTGAGGCAGTCCCTTTCGCCAAGGTGGGCGGATTGGCCGACGTAGCCGGATCGCTGCCCAAGGCGCTGCGCACCTTGGGCCACGACGTACGGTTGATGATCCCCCGCTATGGCGCTATCCGCAGTGATCAATTTAGCCTGAACAAGATCGGGGACCCTTTCCCGGTCAAGATCGGCGGTGGAGAAGAACACATCCATCTGATCGGTTCCAGCCTGGACGTCGGTACGGAGATGGAAGTCCCGGTCTACCTGATTTGGAACGAATCCTATTTCTCCTCCCGCGATCAGATTTACGGTTTCGAGGATGATGCCCAGCGCTTCGTCTTGTTTGGTCGGGGAGCGCTGGCCGCCTTACAAAAAATGGATTGGCAACCTGACGTCATCCACGCCAACGATTGGCACACCGGCTTTGTACCGGCCTGGTTGGGCACGGTTGGCTGGAGAGAGCCCGCTTACCGGGACATCGCTACGCTTTTCACCATTCACAATCTAACGTACCAGGGCGTCAGCGGGCGGCTGATCTTGACCTTCGCCCATCTGGAACAGTTGAAACACCTGGAAGTTGAAGCGCCGGGGACGGTCAATTGGATGGCCCAGGGCATCGCGCACGCCGACTTGATCAACACCGTGAGCGAGCGTTATGCCCAGGAAATTTTGTCCCCAGACATGGGTATGGGGCTGGATCCGCTGTTGAACGCGCGGAAGGACCGCCTGTTCGGCGTCGTCAACGGGCTTGATTATGACCAGTGGGATCCGGCCTCCGACCCACACATCCCCCACAACTTCGACAGCCAGCGGATCGACCAACGCTCCGCCAATAAGACCGCCCTGCAACAACAGGCCCGTCTACCGGTGCGGGCGGATGCGCCCCTGGTGGGCATGGTCACCCGCCTCGATCACGTCAAGGGGCTGGGCCTGATGGGGCCGGTCCTGGAATGGTTGATCGAGCGAGACGCCCAATTCGTCTTGTTGGGCTCTGGAGACTCGGACTATCACGAGATGTTCGAGCAATTCCAATCTCGCTACCCCAGCCAGGTCCACGCCTTCCTCAAATTCGATCCTGTGCTGGCCCGGCGTATCTACGCCGGAGCTGACCTGTTCCTGATGCCCAGCGCCGTCGAGCCGTGCGGGTTGGGACAGATGATCGCGATGCGCTACGGTTGCGTGCCGGTGGTGCGAGCCGTCGGCGGTCTGGCTGATACGGTGGCCGACAACACCGAGATGCAGGGGCGGGGCACGGGCTTCACATTCACCGCGTTTACCCCCGAGGCCTGCCAAGAAGCGCTGCAACGTGCGTTGGAGACCTACGAGCGAGATGACGCGTGGCGTAGCGTGCAGCAGCGCGGCATGCGGGCCGATTTCTCCTGGACTGTTTCGGCCCAGAAGTACGTGGCGCTTTATCGGAAAGCGATAGACCTGCACAATTCATAGAAGAGGAGTCTATTCTCAATAATGTGGGGTGAATCTGTTCGTAGTGCGCGCGCTATATAGCGGCTTTAGTGCGCTTTTAGGGGCGCTGAAGCGCCTACTACGAACAAGCCCCCTTTTTGAGAAGACACGAAGAGGAGGCCCAAAATGCGCACGCTGGCCATGACACTGGCAGGTGGTCGAGGCAGCCGCTTGAGCGTTCTCACCCAGAAACGGACGAAACCGGCCGTTCCCTTTGCCGGCCGCTATCGCATCATTGATTTCGTCCTCTCCAATTGCGCCAACTCCGGCATTTTCACCGTCGGCATCTGCACCCAATATCGCCCTCGTTCTCTCAACGATCACATCAAGTCCGGGTGGCCCTGGGACCTGGACCGGTTGACCGGCGGCGTCACGCTGCTCCAACCCTACATCGGCCCTGGCGGAGGCGACTGGTACCAGGGCACGGCCGACGCCATTTACCAAAACCTCAATTACGTCCTGCGCCACAACCCCGACGTCGTCCTTATCCTCAGCGGCGATCACATCTATAAGATGGATTACGACGTGCTGATCTCGTTCCACCTGGACCACGGCGCCGACTTGACGGTGGCGACGGTACGCGTCGACCCCGAAGAGACCTCCCGTTTTGGCATCCTGGAGACGGGTGACGATTATCGCGTCGTCGGTTTCGAGGAAAAACCCACCCATCCCACGGGACGGATGGGCTCGATGGGTATCTATGCTTTCAACACCGATGTGTTGCGAGAGGTGCTCCTGGACGATCACGACCGGCCCGGTTCGCGCAACGATTTTGGGAACGACATTATCCCGCGCATGATCAAGACCCACCAGGTCTACGCCTTCTCCTATCGCGGCTATTGGGTCGACGTCGGCACGTTGGAGGCGTATTGGCAGGCCCACATAGACCTCCTGGTGGATAATCCCCGGCTCGATCTGCTGGACCGGGATTGGGTCATTCACACCCGCAGCGAGGAACGCCCGCCAGTCAACGTCCGCCGCGGTGCGAGCATCGCCAATTCCCTGCTCACCGACGGGTGCGTGATCGAGGGCGTGGTGGAAGAATCGGTGCTCTCTCCCGGCGTCGTCGTCAGGGAAGGGGCCGTTGTGCGGCAATCGGTGATCATGACCGACGCGGTGATCGAAGAGGGTGCCGTGCTCGATCGCGCCATCCTGGATAAGCGCGTCCGCGTCGGGCGGGGAGCGCACGTCGGCTTCGGGGAAGCGGAGAAGCCCAACGCCACGGTCGATCTCGATTGCGGCGTCTCGATTGTGGGCAAAAATGCCCGGATTCCCCCAGACACGCGCATCGGCCGCAACTGCGTCATCGCCGCAGACCTGACGGAGAAGGATTTCGCCGGCCTGCAGAGAATCGGCGGTGGACGCACCATTGGCGTCGTCGATGGTTAGTTTCGTGTTCTCGGTGACTCTGTGCTAAGATGACCTTTTTTCAGTAGAGTCATACATCATTTGCCCAAAGGCGGACCACTTTCGAGCATCAGCGGGACATTTCAGTTGCAACGCCCCGATCTAAACAGGAGACCCACGATGTCATACCAGTCACGTATGGCGGCGGACGGAATACGTCCACCGGACGTATTCCGTCCGCCGAATCAACAACCCCTGATGGAATTCCACATCTCACGCACCGCGCGGGACCGTTATCAATTCGACCAGGCGCTTTTCTCCCTGAGCGGAAACGTCATCTTCGCCAATTTCCACGCCGCCCGGGTCTTCGTCCAGCGGATGAACGAGAAACGAGACCTGGCGCGCTACCCGGAACGGGGCGTGCGGGCCGGGCAGATCAACACCATGGGGCTGATCGACGAGATCATGCACGTCGTCTTCCGGCGCTACCGCCGCCAGGAAAACCCCCAGGCCCTGGAACAGGCCTTATCCTGGCTGGACGAGCGATTGGGCCGCGAGGCGGTTGACGAAGCCCTGCGCCAGTTCACCGACGAATTCCCGCCGGTCTCCGTCTACCGGCACGAGTCGTCGGTGGATGAGTACCTGGCGGGCGAGACGGCCGGCGTCCCCCACCGGCATGTCGTGTTGGAAGAACTGATCACCCTCTGGTTGGCCAACGCCAATCCCGCCTTCTCACCGTTCCAGGAACTCTTCGACGATACGTCCCTGAGCAAGCAGACGGCCTACCGCGAGATGATGTCTGGCCTGCACGATTTCTTCGAGACCCAACCCCCCTTCGGCCCTGACGAGGAGAATTTGCTGGACATGTTGCGCGCCCCCGCCATCGCCCAGCCCCATTCGCTCCCTGGGCAATTGGAGTACATCCGCCAGCGCTGGGGCTACATCCTGGGCGACTACCTGTACCGCCTGTTGAGCAGCCTGGATTTCATCGCCGAGGAGGAAAAGGTCGCCTTCCTGGGGCCGGGGCCGTCGCGGGTGTACGACTTCTCCGGCATGGGGGAATACGAGCGCTTCAGCCCCGACCAGGCGTGGATGCCCAGCGTCGTGATGATCGCCAAGAACACCTACGTGTGGCTGGATCAACTGTCCAAGCGCTACGAGCGATCCATCATCCGCCTGGACCAGATCCCCGACGAGGAACTGGACACGTTGGCCCGCTGGGGCTTCACCGGTCTGTGGCTGATCGGCCTGTGGGAGCGCAGCGAGGCCTCGAAACGGATCAAGCAGATGTGTGGGAATCCCGAGGCGGTGGCGTCGGCCTACTCGCTGTACGACTACCAGATCGCCACCGACCTGGGGGGCGACGAGGCGTACCGGAATCTGCGGGATCGAGCCTGGCGGCGGGGTATCCGGTTGGCCAGCGACATGGTGCCCAATCACGTCGGCATCGACGGTAAGTGGGTGATCGAGCACCCCGACTGCTTCATCTCGTTGGATCACAGCCCGTTCCCCGCCTACACCTTCGACGGCCCCAATCTCTCCCGGGACGAGCGGGTGGGCATCTACCTGGAGGATCACTACTACGAGCGCAGCGACGCGGCCGTGGTCTTCAAGCGGGTCGATCATTGGAGTAGCGACGAGAAATACATCTACCACGGCAACGACGGCACCAGCATGCCCTGGAACGACACCGCCCAGTTGAATTACCTCAAACCCGAGGTCCGCGAGGCCGTGATCCAGAAGATCCTGGACGTGGCCCGCCAATTCCCCATCATCCGCTTCGACGCCGCCATGACACTGACCAAGAAACATTACCAACGGCTGTGGTTCCCCGAGCCGGGCAGCGGGGGCGACATTCCCTCGCGGGCCGAGCACAGCATGACGCGGGAGCAGTTCGACGCGGCCATGCCCAACGAGTTCTGGCGCGAAGTGGTCGACCGGGTGGCCGAGGAAGTGCCGGATACGCTCCTCCTGGCCGAGGCCTTCTGGTTGATGGAGGGCTATTTCGTCCGCACGCTGGGCATGCACCGGGTCTACAACAGCGCGTTTATGAACATGCTGCGGGACGAGGACAACGCCAAGTACCGCAGCGTGATCAAGAACACGCTGGCATTCGATCCCCAGATACTCAAGCGCTACGTGAACTTCATGAACAACCCCGACGAGCGCACCGCCGTGGACCAGTTCGGCAAGGGAGACAAATACTTCGGCATTTGCACCCTGCTGGCGACGATGCCCGGCCTGCCGATGTTCGGGCACGGGCAGGTGGAAGGCTTCACCGAGAAATACGGGATGGAGTACCGGCGCGCCTATTGGGACGAGCGCCCCGATCCGGCGCTGGTCGCCCGGCACGAGCGCGAGATATTCCCGCTCCTGCAGCGGCGCACCCAGTTCGCGGGGGTGGCGCACTTCCTGCTCTACGACCTGTTCACGCCGGAGGGTTACGTGGACGAGAACGTCTTCGCCTATTCGAATCAGGAAAATGGACAGCGCTCGTTGGTGATCTACCACAACAAGTACGCCGAGACCCGGGGTTGGATCCGCACCTCCGTCGCCTACGCCTTGAAGATGGAGATGGAGACGGAGACGGAAACGGGTCAGGGCAATCAGGGCGACGAGAAACGCCTGGCGCAGAAATCGCTGGGCGAGGGGTTGGCGCTGGCGGGCGGCGACCGTTTCACCATCTTCCGCGACCAGACGTCGGGCCTCGAGTACATTCGCCCTAGCTGGGAACTGTGCGAAAAAGGGCTTTACGTCGAACTGGGCGCCTACCAATACCACGTCTTCCTCGATTTCCGGGAGGTGCAGGACGACGAGAGCCACCGTTACAGCCAACTGACCGCTTACCTGGATGGGCGGGGTGTGCCGAACGTCGAGGACGCCATGCGCGAGTTGCTCCTGCAACCCCTGCACCAGGCCTTCCGCGCACTGGTCAATGCTGATACGTTTGAGCGAATCAGCGAATCAGCGAATCAGCGAATCAGCGAATCAGCGAATCAG
>DSAR01000334.1 GCA_011046405.1 Chloroflexota bacterium
GCGAATCAGCGAATCAGCGAATCAGCGAATCAGCGAATCAGCGAGTCAGCGAGTCAGCGAGTCGGCGAGTCAGCGAGTCAGCGAGTCGGCGAGTCAGCGAGTGGGCGAGTGAATGGGTGGATGGCAAGGAGATGAAGCATGACACTTAGTGCTGGAGAAATGATTGGCGAGCGTTACCGCATCGTCCGGCTGTTGGGACAGGGCGGTATGGGGGCCGTGTACCGGGCCTGGGACGTCCGGCTCGAACGCCCGGTCGCTCTCAAGGAAATGATTCCCCAAGCTGGCCTCGCGCCCGACATGCTGGAACAATTGCGACAGCAGTTCCAGCAGGAGGCCCAAATCCTGGCCTCGCTCAACCACCCCGGACTGGTCCGGGTGACCGATCACTTCTCCTGGCACCAGAACGCCTACCTGGTGATGGATTTCGTCGAGGGTGAGAGCCTGGCCGATCGTATCGACCGGGAAGGCGCCCAGCCAGAGGATCAGGTGCTGGACTGGGCCAAGCAACTCCTGGACGCCCTGGGCTATTGTCACCAACACGGCGTGTTCCATCGCGACATCAAACCTCACAACATCATCATCACGCCCGAGGGCCGGACCCACCTGGTCGATTTCGGCCTGGTCAAACTGTGGAATCCCGATGACCCGCAGACCAGAACGGTGATGCGTGGCGCCGGTACCCCCGAATACGCGCCGCCCGAACAGTACGACGTGGGTATCAGCTATACCGACCGCCGGTCCGACATTTACAGCCTGGGCGCGACCCTCTACCACGCCCTCACCGGGCAGAGCCCACCCACGGCGACCAAACGCATGGCCAGCCCCACGTCCTTCCTGCCGCCCCGACGCTTCAACGCCGAGGTCAGCCCGGCGATAGAAGCCGCTATCCTCAAAGCCCTGGAAATCTCGATGGAGGATCGTTTCGACGACACCGGCGAAATGGCCCGCGCGCTGGGGATGGGTGCCCCCATCATAAGTGCGCCTCGATCGACCTCGCCAGTGATAACCCCGCGCGCTCCCGTCGATGCGCCCCCAAAGCCAAAGAAAAAGGGGGTCTGGCTGGGAATCGGAGGGGCAGGACTGGCAGCCATCTGCTTGGTTGCCACAGGGATCGCGGCGCTGATCGGCCTGTACGTACTGGGAGAGGGAGGAGAGGGAGGCGACGGGCCTACGTCCATCCCGCCCACCCCGCTGGCCCAGGCCACGAGCACGCCCAACGTCCAGGACGAACACTTCATCTTCCAGGACGATTTCGAGGACGAAATCACCGGCTGGGAAGTGGGCGCGTACGAATCCGGGAGCGTGGCTTACAAAAATGGCGCTTACGCCGTCATCTCCGAAAAAGATGGGGCCACGATGTGGGGAGTCGCCAACCGCACCTTCGACGACATCGTCGTGGACGTGGACGCTACCCAGGTCGCCGCCGGACCCGACAGCAACAACGATTTCGGCATCGTGTGCCGCGAGCAGGGCAACGGTAGCGGGTACTACCTGCTCATTTCAGGCGATGGTTACGCCGCCATCGCCAAAGCGAGCGGTGGACAATTCGAGTGGCTGAGAGAATGGCAAGAAACGAGCGCCATCCGACAGGGCAACGCCACAAACCGGCTGCGGGCCGTATGCGATGGGCCAACGCTGACGCTGTTCGTCAATGGGCAGCAGGTCGCTACAGCCCGAGACAGCTCGTTCGCACGGGGCGACCTGGCCTTCACCGCCACCACGTACGAGGACGCGCCGACAGAAATACATTTCGACAATCTCAAGGTGCGCGCTGCCTCAACCCTCGACGATTAGGGCCTTACAGGACAGGGTCACGATCGACAACGTTTTGTGTATCTTCTCAATAAGTTGGGGAGCTGTGGCCGGTCTCCCGACCGAGCCACAGCGGGCACGGTCAGGAGACCGGCCCGAGCAAGTTTGCCCCGGTTTATTGAGATGATACGTTTTGTCGATATGGCGCGACGCCTGGGTGACGCCATGCCATCGTTTCGCCGCCATTCAGGAGATGTGATGGCTTCCGCAAAACCGCCTCTTTTGAATTTGATCGTGAATGAACCGCGATCCCTGGATGACGGGGCCCGGTCGACCGCTCCAGGAACATTCGTCGAACTTGGGGCTGGCGTGACACACTACGAAATCGCCGGCCCTCCCGAAGCGCCCACCGTCGTCCTCGTCCACGGCCTCTTGATCCCTTATTACGTCTGGGATCCAACCTTTGCGGCGCTGCTAGAGGCCGGGTTCCGCGTGCTGCGTTACGATCTCTACGGCAGGGGTTATTCTGACAGACCCAACGTGGCCTACGACCTGGCCTTATTCGACCGTCAATTAGTCGACCTGCTATCGGCGCTGGACATCGACCGGCCGGTCGACCTGGCAGGCCTTTCGATGGGCGGCCCGATTGCCATCACGTTTAGCGCCCAGCGCCCCGATCAAGTGCGCAAATTATGCCTGATCGACCCAGCAGGCTTTCCTCTCCCCAAGCCACTGCTGGCGAAACTCATCCAACTGCCCATCGTAGGCGAAATCGTGATCGGTTTATTCGGTGAAAAATTTCTCACTGCCAAACGCTCCGATGACTTTTCACTGCATGAACGCCTCACACACCACGAGCGCTTCATCCAGCAAATGCGATACCGGGGGTTCAAACGCGCCATCCTGTCCACCCTCCGGCACGATGCGCTGAGTGATCTATCAGAAATCTACCAACGAGTGGGAAAACAAAAAACCCCCGTCCTCCTCATCTGGGGACGCGAGGACAGGGTCATTCCATTCGAGAACCATCGAAAAGTTATGGGCGCCATTCCCCACGCTGAGTTCCACCCCATTGAGGATGCAGGGCACACCCCGCACTACGAAAAACCGACACCGGTCAACCACCTGATCGTCGAATTCCTGCAAAAATCGTCACGATGAATGATCTATCGCGTCTGACAACTGAAGAGAACCGCTCCCTTATCCTGGCGGCAAGCGGCGCCCTCGTCGTATTGATCGTTCTGGCCTGGGGCCTCGGCTGGGTCTCGCACACCCTGATCGAGCAAGGCCGACAGATCGTCACACCGACGCGCTCGGCGCTCCCGCCAATCCCGCTGCCGGCGCGCCCGGTGACCGAACCCACCGACCCGACGCTTCAGGTACAGCCAATACCAGCCACCACGCCGACGAAGCCGACGCTATCTCCCACGTCGATACCTCAAAACGAGATCACCATCCAATCAGGGGAAGGGCTGTACCAAATCTGCCGACGCCATTGCGCGGGACGATGGCCGCCGGACGATGCCGCCCTGACCGCCTACGCCGAAGAAGTCGCCCGTCTGAACCAACTACCCTGGCCCAACCCACTTCTTTATCCCGGACAACGCCTGGAAATGCCGCCCTGTCCACGACGATATCCTTAGCCAGTCTCGTTCATCCACACCGCTTTTGCTCCCGGGCCACATCTTCCAGGTGGTCAGAGACGAACCGGGCTTTCTGATTTTTATGAAGGCCCATAGATGGGCTTATCTCTCAAGAGCAACCCTTGTACACGGCACGACGAAGAAATTTCCCGATTGAAAGATTTTGGCTTCTTCCGGAACCTGGGCCAACACAAACGTTTCACGGGACCTGATCAGAGGGAGCACTTGCTGATTATAGGGGCCTAACCTGGCAGAGCCAGAGCCAATAAAGGAGCCTTTGGCCACCAAATTCTTGCTCGCTGTGCAAGAATCCTATCGGTTAGGCCTTATCCGCATCACAATTCAGCCAGTTCCGCCGGACCGTGGTCCGGCGGAACTGGTGCATAACATACGGTTGAAGCCGCATACTACTGCTCTCCTCAATGCTTCAGAACGAGCGGCAGGTAGACGTAACGCTTTTCACCAATCGATAGCGGCCGGCCCATCATCCCATCATCGTCCATCGCATAGATCACAACGCGGTCCGATCCCAGTTGAAGGGTGGAAAAGCCGTCATACTCGCCGCTGTATAGATTGCCACCTTGATGCGTGAGCGTGACGAAGAATGCGCTTTCCAAGACCAGTTCACCCACCCCATCGCCAGATAGGGCCGGGGGCTCATACTCCGGTGGATAGACCACTGCCCACACCTGGGCCGCCCCGCCGTCGTCCCGCACCTCGGCGGTGATCACGCCCTGGCCCGCCACGATGTCGTCGAGTCCGGCACTGACGATGTAAGGCGGCCATTTCAACGCGCCCAACGTCTCAACAGAGATGAAGTCCCGTCCGGCGGCTGTCTCGCCATCGCCCGTTTCGTTGGGCCAGCCATCGCCATCGTCATCCAGCCAGGGGGTCTGGGCCGGTTGCGCGATCTCCACGGCCGAAGCGGCCTGCTGGAAACCGGTGTACAGGTTCATGCCCTGGTTGATGGCCGTGACGAAATGATCGGAGAAGAGCACGCCATCTTTGGTGGCCCAGGCCGGTTGCTGCGCGCCGGTGGAGGCGATGACCACCCGCCCCTCGGCGCTGAGGGTCTCTTGCAGGTCGATGAAACTCCCGGATTGACAGGCTTCAACGATCACGTTAACCTGGACGCCCGGGACGCTTGCTTCCAGGTCAGTCAGCCAGGCATCGAGGTCTGACGGAGAAACAGTCGCCAATTCATCACTCAGCGTACCATCCAGGTAGAAGGTATCGTAACCGCCGTGATCAACCATGTAGAGCGTGAACGAGCTATTCGGTTGAGAGGCCAAGCGATCGGCGGCCCATTCGCTAATGGCCCAAAACAGATTGGCGTGCGTGGATCGAGCATCTGCGTCGAGATGCGCGTCTGGGGTCAAGTAATAGATGTCCTCGTCATCGTAACCCTGATTTTTGAACATCTGGTAGGCCGCGTCGGCGGCGTGGTAGATGTTCGATTGGAGCGGGTCGTCGTCGTACAACTTCCCGGCGACCAGGACGAGCGCGCCGGGCGCCGCCTGCTGTGGCAGGATGCGGACGGACAGGTTGTAGGCCATAGCGGTCCCTGGCGTGGACGGGTCCTGTTGCAGGCGCAGGTAGAAACGGCCGGT
Source organism: Chloroflexota bacterium (assembly GCA_011046405.1). Taxonomy (GTDB): domain Bacteria; phylum Chloroflexota; class Anaerolineae; order B4-G1; family B4-G1; genus DSAR01. The sequence continues at coordinate 5,006 of DSAR01000334.1, forward strand.
CTCGGTCGCCGTGAAGGGAAGGCGCGCGTCGAGCGTATAGGTGTAAGCCTGCGATGTTACAGGCGCCCCGGGAGGACAGGCATCGTAAACCGCCAACGAGACGTCGGCGTCGGAACCGGGCGGCGTCAGCGCCTCGACGAAGTAGGCGGCGCCGGCGGTCCCATCGAAGTAGACCCAATCGACGTCGGCGTTACTGTGAAAAGTACGCGCCTGGGATACGCCATCGACCGAGATCGCCTTCGCCTGGCTGCACGTGTCATCCGGCTCGTACTCGTCGCCGATGATGTCGATGACGTAGGTAGCCTCGACAGAGTTGGCCACGTTACTGACGGTCACCTTGATCTGCTTGACGCCGATCGTATTCCAGGAAAAGGTGACCGAGTCCTGGGTGCCACTGTCGGGATGCGTCACTTGCGACTGATCGCTCGCCTGCCACACGTAATCGATCGGTTCCGTGGCATTGGATGGGCTGGCGTTGGCGGTGAAGGTGTAGCTCTGTCCCAGGTAACCGACGCCCTGGATATCCTCGTTCCCGGTGATGTTCACGCCGCTCAAGGGGGTGCCCATGTTGAACTCATCCACATTCGAGACGAGCGACTTGCACGCGCCGCCGACATAGCCATACGCGACAGCCACGTATTCGTAAGTGGCCCCGGCTTGCAATCCGGTCAGGTTGACCTGGTGAGAGGTCCCCCAGGGGCGTATAGCGCTGTATTGCCAGGATCCGGCCCCTTTCACGCGGTACAGGAGCTGGCCGTAAGCGTTGACGGAGGTGTTCCAAGAAACGACGGCGCTGTTGCTCACCTGATCGACCGTGCGGGAGAGGTTTTGAATGACGCCGCTGGGCGCCGGCAGCGGCTGGCTGGCGTCGATCAGGTTTTCGGTACGCGCCACGGCCACGAGAGAAGTGGTATCCCAATGGATCTTGTGCGAGGCCCCACCCAGGGCGTCAGCGTAGGAAAAGACGGCGATCTTATTGCTCAGCGCTGTAGCGGTCACCTCAAGCGGTCCAAAGCCGCCGGTGTATTTTTTGGGTTCGCCCCATACCATCGTTGAAGGCCAGCTGTGAACAGCCGGATCGACTGCCGAATCGGGGTGCCACCCCGTCTGCTCAATGCCAACCCGCAAAGCGTTCAAGCTGTCGCTTGCCTCTTCCTGGCGGGAGTAAGCATACATCTGGAATTTGTAACTCCGGCAAGGAGTCACCCCCGGCACCGCTTGATAAAGGCCAGCTACCATTCGAGTCGATGCGCTATAGTCAAACGGCCACATCTCGACCGATTCCGGATTGGATTGACGATAGGTTGCATTGGCCTGTGCGTCGATAATCGCCGTGCCGTTCACGAACCAAAGTCGCCAATCCTGGGGATCGTCATAGGTATTGCCCGCCGGCAGCCACACACCGGTCGGATATGCCGCCTGGTAGCGTTTATTGAACTCGTACCATATCCCATTATCGAAGTTAGGGTTGTGTAACAGGGACTGCGTCAGGGCAGTCGTCTTGTCTTTTTTGATGGGCGGTTCATCTTGCCCGGCATACGATTCCATAGAGAAAACAAGCGGTGCGAGCACGAGCAAAACGAGGAATGCAAACAGTCCTTTTTTCCAGAGACGTAAAAACAACTTACTCATGTCAACTGACTCCTTTGTGATAACTGGGGGAGACCATCTCGAACAAGGATCCTGCACGTTATCTCGACAAAATAGGGGACGGAGGTTTTGCGGGCAGCGAGGTTACCCAAAAAATCTCCGCTCCCCACGTATCAAGACATACCATCTTGGTATCATCTCAATAAACCGGGGCAAACTCGCTCGGGCCGGTCTCCTGACCGTGCCCGCTGTGGCTCGGTCGGGAGACCGGCCACAGCTCCCCAACTTATTGAGAAGATACCCATCTTGCTTGATGCAGAATCGGAGTATAAGGGAAAAGTATATAGGTGTCAAGGAAAGCCTTGGGACGAGAAATAGCGTCGTCCAAGGCCTCGCCATGCGAAATCCCCGAGAATCTCTCTCTGGTTTTTTCGGCGAACTCATCTCTGCCCTGGGTTGAGCGCGCCCGGCGTGAGGATGTTGACCGCGTCCAGGCAAAACTCGTCGCCCGACTCGCACGTCGAGGGGTCTACAATCCAGTCGCGCGCGCCGTCGTCGTTGGATCCACGCCCTGTGAAGACCGCGCCATCATCGCGCCCCAGCCGGCGGAAGGGGTTCTCGAAGATGACGCCGTCCGCCAGCACGCCAAAGGTGTACGGTGTCACGTCAGTCCCCTCTGCCACGAAGTCGATGCCGATTTCACCCTCTGGCGTGGGCGCGAGCAGCACGAGATTGTCGTTGCGCGTCCCGATGTCGAAACCGGGATCGGTGTGCACATCCAGCACGCCGTTACCCACGTAGAGCACCATCCGCCCATCCGCGTGATCCAGATCGTCGGCGGGGAAATAGGCCGTGTTCTCCAGGTGCTCCGTGGCGACGATGAGGATGACCGTCCCGCGCGGCAGGGCGGCGAACGCGTCCAAATTGGGGAACATGAGCGAGCCTTCTTCCGCGCCTGTTTTCGTGTCGTTATCGGTGAGTCGCCAGCCGCGCAAATCGACCGTCTCCGGGCGCTGCACCAGCAACTCGATCCAATCACCCGTGATAGGCCGGTCGCCCAGGCTTCGGTAACGTGTGCCATTGTCGTCGATCCAGTATTCGTTGATGATCACGTCGTTGGGATAGAACCCTGGCTCATCGTCGGAGATGGGGCGGAATCGGGCCGTGACTTCGCGCGGACCATCTACCGTCCACGTCACCGCCGCGTCAGCGCCGGGCGCGGGGATGCCATCCCATTCCACGAAAGTAAAGCCCGAATGCGGCACAGCCACGAATTCCACCGGGAGGTTGCGGAAGAAATCAGCGCGATCCCGCAGGGGTATCCCGCCGACGAAGACCCTTCCACTCTCCGGAGGATCGACGCGCACCTGCATCGTCGCCGGCGCGGACAGATCCATCAGATCGCCGAGCGCCGCCCGCAACGTCGCCGGACGTGCCGCGACGAAATCCTGTAACTGGGCGACGTTATCCTCCCACACCATCGACGTGGGCCAGCGGGCCGCCTCATAGCGCACGTCGGCGGCGAGCGTCGTCTCCAGCGCCGTCACGCGCTCCGCCATCACCGCTGGCGCGAGCGTGGTATTGAGCAGATTCACCGCGCGCGCCCGCAGATCCTGGCGGAAATCGGCGTTGTCCATCAGCGCGCGCAACAGCAGCGCGAAGTCGGTATCCTCCGTCCCCAGGGCCGCGAGCGCGTCCTCGGGGCGCTGTGCGAACGCCTGCGCCCCGCCACCGTAGACGAAGCGCCAGCGCGCCCCCCGATCTCGCACAGCGTAGACGTCCTCGGCGCAGAAGCCGAAGTACAGTTGCAGGATAGCAAAATCGGTGAAATCGTCCACGTCCAATTGCGCGGTCACGTAGTCGTAGGCTTCGGGCTCCGCCAGATCGTAATCCACCACCCAGTCCACCAGCGCGTCCCAATCCGCGTCGCTGCCGTCCTGCGCCGCGCCCTCCCGCACCACGTCCACGTTGCGATAGCCGAAGTTGTCCTCCAGGAAAAATCGATCCACGCGTTCGGTCAGGCGATAGATCCCCCACGAGCGGCCATTGATAAAAAGATGGACGAAGCGCCCCTGCGCCGTCATCAGGTCGAGGGAGTGGGCAGTCTTGGCGACCAGTTCGTCGCGGAACAGCGTCCACCACCCGTTACGATCGCCCGCCTGGAGCAACAGGCGATTGTAGTCCTGCGCGGCCTCCGGCTGCTCAGGATGGTCGGAGAAAAGAGGATATGCCAGCCGCGTCACGCCGTGATCACCACGGAAGTAGAGACGCAGCGATTGTTTGGCAGCCTCGGGCGCTTCAGCGCCATGGATGCGCAGTCCCGCCGGAATCAAAAACCCTGTCTGCTCCTCGAAGAATAGCATATGCGCCAGGCGCTCCCACTCCCGGCCGCGGAACGAAAGATTGACGAGGATACCTCGTTCCGCGCCCCATAAATCGTCCGGCTCTGCAGCCAGTACGAGCACCGGCAGGTTGGTCTCGAGCCCGACGGCGTAGGCGGCGGTGACGACGGGGCCAGGGACACCGTCGTAAACCTGGACGGCGCGGATCACGGTCACGCCCGGATGCTGCGCATCGAGGCGCAAGGGGCGGCGGTAGACCGTGCCGTGTTCCGGCGTGGGCAATGAGCCGTCGGTCGTGAAGATGATGGTCGCTCGGCGCTCGTCGGGGCGCAGTTCAACACGCAGACTGCGCTCGTAGATACCCGGCGGCGGGTAAAAGCCCGGCCGACCCGGTCCACCGAGTTCGGGCGGCAGCACATCGAGTCGCTCGGCCACCCGGCGACGCCAGCCGCGCAGCGGAAAGGATTCCGCCACAATCGGCGAGCGGGGTAACCGGTCCAGCGCGTCGCCCAGGAACAACAATCCGCCCAACGCCGCCGCCAACAACGCCAGCGTGAGCCACTTCCCGCCTGTCCGATCCATCTCATCCATCCAGTTTCAAGCCTCCGCCATTCACCGCACTTGCAACACAAAGAGCGTTAGCGCACCCGCAGCACAAAGAGCGTTAGCGCACCCGCAGCACAAAGAGCGTCAGCACATTATCCGCCACCGGCGATCTCTGCCCGTCGCGGAGCGCCAACCGCTCACCCGTCTCCGCGTCGTATATCCCCACCGCAATGGGATAATCACCGCGCGGCAGTGTCGCATCCAGGGGAACAACGTGCACGTCCCGGACGTAATCGCCCGGCTGCCACGCCGTCGTGGGATAGGTCCAATAC
>DSAR01000370.1 GCA_011046405.1 Chloroflexota bacterium
CGGTGATGTCGGCCCAACCGACCATCCAGACCGCTATCGACAGTGGGGTGGACCTGAAATACGTCGGGACGCCAGCCTTCTACGAACCGTTGGTCTTCGCCCTGGACAAGGGCCGCGGCCCTTCGAACCAGATGATCGCCAAATTGAACGAGATCCTGGACGAGATGCACGCAGACGGAACCCTGACCGAACTCTCGCTCGAATGGTACGGCATCGACCTGACCACGCTGGTCACGCCGGAATAGGCTTTGGCGATGGTGAAGGGCATTTGGCCGACGGCTAAGCGCTAGTGAGACATTGACAGCCCCTGTCTTCGAGGGCGAACGCTCTCGGAGACAGGGGCTGCGCCTTTTGAAGCCAATGATATAGAGCAGATCGTATGACAAGGAAGAGAGGAAGCGTATGCACACCCTTGAGGACCCGACCGAAGGACTTGGCAAGCGGGGAAGCGCGCCGGTTCCGCTGCCCAGGGAACAGGCTGGCGACGACTATCTGGAGTCGGCGCTAGACCCCTTTCGTTCCAAAGCCGTCCGATTGCCGTTGATCCTGATGCTCATCACCATCGTCCTGAGCCTGCTCTACGCGGCCCAGTATTACGCCGGTGGCCCCATCCGCTTGCCGGTGGTCAGCCGGATCCACGACCTGGCGCTCAGCCCCGATAACTCTGTGATCGCAGCCGGGGCCGACGACGCGGTTTACCTATGGGACACGCGCGCGGGGTGGGCCAGACGCACCTTGAAAGGCCATCGAGGGGCCGTCATCGGCGTCGCCTTTACGCCTGATAGCGCTACCTTGGTGTCGGCCGGTCGTGATGGGACTGTGCGATTGTGGGACTTGCCCGGCGGACAGCACAGGCATGTGCTGGACCCGGGCGGCGTGGCGTTGAACGATATGTCATTGTCGGCAGACGGCTCGACGCTGGCGACAGTGGGCGAGGATGGGGTGCTCCGCGTGTTTGACGTCGCATCGATGCAGGCGTTGCAGGCTATTGGCCCGAACGAGCACACCAAACTGCTCGTGGCGCTCAACGCCGATGGCGCCCTGGCAGCGGTAGCCGACGGTGCACACGTCCAGATTTGGAACGCCCGCACCGGTGAGCCGGTCCAAAGTATGCAGAATTACTGTGAGGGTGAGCCGGGGATCACACAAACGGCATGTGAAGAAGCGGGCAAGAAATGGTTAGGGCACAAAAAAGCGGTGACTGCCCTGGCCTTTAGCCCTGATGGGGAGATACTCGCCTCGGGCAGCGCCGATACGACGATTCTCTTCTGGGATGTGGCGACTGGCGAGGTCAAATGGTCGGCCACGGGCCACTGGGCGGCGGTGAGCGCGATGAAGTTCCATCCAGACAGTCAGTCGATGTTGTCCGGCGGCGAGGATAACAAAATTCGCAACTGGCGCTTGCCCGGCGGGAGGAGCACGGCGATTTACGAGGGCCATCTGAGCGCCGTCAATAGCGTGGACTTTGGGTGGGGCGAGGACATGATCCTCTCGGCCGGAACCGATGGGACTGTGCGCGTATGGGAGGTCGCCAATCAGAAAACGACCTTCATCGCCTGGTCACGGCTGGGATTTCAGCCGGTGTGGGGACATGGTCTGGCGGCCTGGACGTTGATCAGCGGGCTCTTAGGTATCGTCAGCCTGTGGGGCCTGCGGAAGACGCAACCCTGGGGGCACCTGCTGGCGCTCCTGCTGTACATCCTGGGGCCGATTTTGGTTTTGGGCATCCCGTTGTTCGAGGTATTCATCTATCCCCTTTCGCTGGTGGAGCAGATTCAAATCGCCTGGCCCTTGCTGGGGCTGGTGATCTGGTACGCCGTCATCGTCGTCGCCCTGATGTGCGAATCGGTGCGCATCCACTACCAGGCGCCGCCGTCTTTATCCCTGTCCGAGAAGTTGATGACCAGCCAGCGGACGGTCAAAATACGCACCGGGATTTTTATTGCTGCTGTTTGGTTTTTGATCATGGTCCTTCTCTACTCCGTCCTGCGTCGCTTCAATCTTGACGTCGCTTTTATGCGGCATTTCTTTTCCTTCATCATGGCCGGCGCATGGATCACCTTCCGCGTCTCTGCTCTCTCCATCTCACTGGCCGTGATCCTGGCCCTGCTGGGTGCGTTGGGACGGCTCTCCAAAAATCCCATCGCCAACGGCGTCTCTGGATTCTACATCTCATTGATCCGGGGCACGCCGTTGTTGGTCCAGATCTACATCTGGTACCTGGGCCTGCCGCGCGTGAACATCGTGCTGCCGGGGGAATTGGCCGGCGTCCTGGCCCTGGGCGTCAACTACGGTGCGTATATGACCGAGATATTCCGGGCTGGCATCCAGGCCATCGGCAAGGGTCAACACGAGGCTGCCGAGGCCCTGGGTATGTCTCGCATACAACTTTACCGCCGTATCGTGCTGCCGCAGGCCTTTCGTATCGTCATCCCCCCCATTGGCAACCAGTTCATTGCCATGATGAAGGACTCCTCGCTGGTGTCGGTGATGAGTATCTGGGAGCTATCCTACCGGGCGCAGAAGATCGGGCGGCAGTATTTCCGTTCGCTGGAGACCTTCATGATCGCCGCCGCTTTCTACTGGCTCTTGACCGTGATCTTCCAATTCCTCCAGGGCAAATTGGAGGAATACATGGCTCGCGGTGAAAGGAGATAGACCGATGAATCGCACCACAGATGTGAAACCGATGATCAAGGTACGTGGTTTGCACAAGTATTTTGGCCCCCTGCACGTCATCCGGGGCGTCGACCTGGACGTGGCGCCGGCCGAGGTCGTCGTCATCATTGGGCCTTCCGGCGGCGGGAAGAGCACCTTCTTGCGCTGCCTCAACTTCCTGGAAGAGCCCTCAGCCGGCACCATCGAGGTCGACGACCTGGAGATCGACGCCGAGGAACCGCTGCGCCGCCAGCGCAGGCACATCCGCGAATTGCGCAAGAAGGCTGGCATGGTTTTTCAGCAATTCAACCTCTTCCCTCACATGACCGCGTTGGAGAACGTCATTGAGGCCCCGATGACCGTCAAAGGCCTGACGAAAGATGAGGCGATTGCCAAGGCGGAGGAACTGCTGGAGTGGGTCGGCCTGTCGGAAAAGCGGGACGAATACCCATCCCGACTGTCCGGTGGGCAGCAGCAGCGCGTGGCCATCGCGCGCGCCCTGTGCATGGAACCCAAGATCATGCTCTTCGACGAGCCCACCTCGGCCCTGGATCCCGAACTGATCGCCGAGGTCGTCGAGGTGATGGAGCGGCTGGCCAACCAGGGTATGACTATGGTCGTGGTCACCCACGAGCTTCACTTTGCCCGTGGCGTGTCGGATCGGGTTATCCTAATGGCCGATGGCGGCTGGGCCGAGGTCGCGCCGCCCGACGTCTTCTTCACCAACCCCAAGGAAGAACGCACCCGCCAATTCCTGGCCCACATCTTGTGAAGTGATGGATGACAGATGACGAAAGCCGTACAGGACTTTCGGCGCGCGCGGAGCCGGGCGGACTTGCAACAAGTCATGGCCCGCCTGACCGGTCGCTCGGCCGATCTCCTCTCTTATGAAGAAGTCCGCCAGAAACTCAAGGTGAGAAAGGTCGGCGAGCGAAAGTTAAAACAGATCCCCTTGGACGCCATCGTCGGCAGCGTGGGCCGCTACCAGGACTTCACACGCACTTTTTTGCCCCGCTATGACGCCGACGAGAGGCGCTGGACGCGAGTCCGGGAGTCGATGCTCGGCCCCCGGGGCATGCGGCCCATCGAGGTGTACCAGATCGGCGAGGTCTATTTCGTGTTGGACGGCAATCACCGCGTGTCGGTAGCCCGGCAGCTGGGCGCGACGCGTATCCCGGCCTACGTGGTCGAGCTTCGTACCAAGGTGCCGCTCGCGCCCGACGTCCAACTCGACGATTTGATTGTGAAGGCCGAGTATGCCGAGTTTCTGGAACACACCCGCCTGGATGAGCGCCGGCCCGACGCCGACTTGAGCGTGACGATGCCTGGTCAGTATCAGGTCATCGAAGAGCACATCGACGTCCATCGCCATTTTATGAGTCTGGAGCAGGAGCGCGACGTCGCCTGTCTGGAGGCGGCTGTCCATTGGTACGATGAAGTCTATCAGCCGGTCGTGCAGGTGATTCGCGACCGGGGCATTCTGCGGGATTTCCCCGGGCGGACGGAGACCGATCTTTACGTGTGGACTTTCGAGCACCGTGCAGCGCTGGCGGAAGACCTGGGATGGGAGATCGACCCGGAAATGGCCGCCGTCGACCTCGTTCCCCGCTTCAGTCCCAAGCCCCGGCGCATCGTCGCCCGGGTGAGCGAAAAGATTCTTGGCGTCGTGACGCCCGGGGAGATCGAGGCCGGCCCACCACCCGGTCAATGGCGCCGGGAGCGGCTCGCGCTTCGTCAGCACAATCACCTGTTCGCCGACGTCCTGGTCGCCATCAACGGGGATGAATCCGGCTGGTGCGCGTTGACCTACGCCCTGTTCGTCGCCCACTACGAGCAAGCGCGCGTGCATGGGCTGCACGTGATGCCCCCTGGCGTCTCGACCGAGGGCGCTGCCGTGCAGGCCATTCGCGCCGAATTCGACCGGCGTTGCGAAGCGGTCAACGTCGTGGGGGAATTGGTCGTGGAGACCGGGCATATCTCGCATCACATGTGCGATCGCGCACGCTGGGCCGATCTGGTCATCTTCAGCTTGAATTACCCGCCGGCCCCCAGGCCGGTGGCCCGGCTCAGTTCCGGGGTGAGCGCGATGATCCGCCGCTGCCCTCGGCCGGTGCTGGCGGCGCCGAACGTCTCACCCCGCCTGGAAAGGGCCTTGCTGGCCTACGATGGCAGCCCCAAGTCGCGGGAAGCCCTCTTCGTTGCCACTTATCTATCCGTGCGCTGGCATATTCCCCTCGTCATCGTGACCGTCATCGAAGAGGGGCGCACGACCGCCGATACGTTGACGGAGGCCCAGGACTACTTACAGAAGCGCGGTGGGCAGGCCACGTTCGTCAAAGACAGCGGGCCGGTCGCTGAGGTCATTATGCAAGCAGCCAACGCACACCAATCTGATCTGATCATCATGGGCGGTTACGGCTTCAACCCGGTGATGGAGATCGTGCTGGGCAGCGCTGTAGACGAGGTGCTGCGCACGAGCCGGCGGCCGGTCCTTATCTGCCGGTGAGTTGCTAGGTTGGTAGGTTGGTAGATTGGTAGGTTGGTAAATTGGTATGTTGGTAGATTGGTAGGTTGGTAGATTGGTAGGTTGGTAGATTGGTAGGTTGGTAGATTGGTATGTTGGTAGATTGGTATGTTGGTAGATTGGTATATTGGTAAATTGGTATGTTGGTATATTGGTTGTGGGCGTTGTTTATGGATTGGCCGATTCGCCCATTCGCTGATTCGCTGACTCGCCCATTCGCTGACTCGCTGATTCGCTGATTCGCTGACTCGCCCATTCGCTGACTCGCTGATTCGCTGACTCGCCCATTCGCTGACTCGCTGACTCGCTGGCTCGCCAAGGAGCGACAACATGAACGTCATTCGACCTCAAATCACGGTCCTCAATTCGGAGCAGATTGCTCAGATCCACGAGTCTTCCTTACAGATTCTTTCCGACGTAGGTGTGCGGGTGGACTCGGAGGGCGCCCGGCGTATTTTTGCCCGGGCCATCGGGCGACCGGTCGATGATGACGGATACGTGCGCATTCCTCCCGAATGGGTCGCGCGCGCCCTGTCCACGGCGCCGTCCGCCATCGACGTCTACGACCGGCGGGGCGATCACGCCTTCCGGCTCGGCGGTGGAGATGAACAGGTCCAGACCCAACTTCAGGCCCAACTTCAGGCCCAACCCCAGGCCCAACCCCAGGCCCGGTTCGGCATCGGGGTGACGGCGCTCTATTATCAGGACCCGGAGACCGACGACGTGACCCCCTTCGCCCGGCGTCACATGGCGCAGATGGTCCGCTTGGGTAACGTGCTGGATAGTTTCGATCTCATTTCGACCGTGGGGATCGTGCAGGACGTCCCGCCCGAATGGTCCGACCTGTACGCGACGCTGGAGATGGTCGCCAATACGGTCAAGCCGCTTTCGATCCTGATCTCTGACGAGGAACGGTTTTCCGACGTGCTGGACCTGATCGTCCATCTGCACGGCGACCTGGCCTCGCGCCCGTTCGTCATCCCCTATTTCAACCCCATCACCCCGCTGGTGATGAACGAAGGCACGACCGATAAGATGCGAACGACGATTGAGCGCGGGTTGCCCTTTATGTACTCCAACTATGGCATGGTGGGCGCGACGACGCCCATCACGCCCGCCAGCACCCTGGTGTTGTTGAACGCCGAACTGCTCGCCGGGTTGACGTTCAGTCAGATCGTCCAGGAGGGTGCGCCGGTCATCCTTGGTTGTCTGCCAGCCTTTTTCGATATGCAGGGGATGGGCAGTTTCTACGATGCGCAGAGCTATCTCATCAACCTGGCCTGTGCCGAGATGATGGCCCACTACCAACTACCCCACTGCGGCGCCTCCGGGAGCGGGATGGGGTGGGGAGCGGACCTGATCGCCGGCGGGCACCAGTGGATGAATCATCTGACCAGTTGCATGGGGAAGATCGGCCTGGCGCCCTTCGTCGGCGACAATCTGGATTCCAAGGCTTTCTCGCCCGCCGTCGTCATCTACGCCAACGAGGTCATCGCCCAGGCCCGGCGGCTCGCCCGGGGCTTTCCGCTGGACGAGGCATCGATCGCGTTGTGCGAAATCGAGCAGGCGGGACCGGGCGGCAATTACCTGACGTCGGACCTGACGTTCGAACGCTTTCGCGACGCCTACTTCCGCAGCGATATCTGGCCCAACTTGACGTTTGAGGAGTGGCAGGAACAGGGGCATCCCCAGCCAACCCGTCTGTTACGGCGCTATGCCTGTGAGTTGTTGGATCGTCTCGCCCCGCCTGAAGATCACGCCGACCTGATGGCCCGGGGCGAGAGCTTCATCGCGCGGCTCTCCACCTCGATCTAACAGATTTCGGCTCTCTGCTAGTTTGCCTGCTTGGCTTAGCAAACGGTCAATTTTTCGCCACGAATCCTTCGACTACGCTCAGGACAGGTTGACACGAATTGTCACTAATCTTTGGGTTTTTCGTGTTAATTCGTGGCTAATCTCTCACCGCGACCATGCGAAATCCCAAAGAACCCCTCAATTTACTTTTAGAGGTTTCTCTATCCGGACAATCTCGGATTCGCCGAACACCCAGTTTCTCACGGGCGTCTTTCGGATCCACACCTCGCGATAGCCGAGTTTCTGGACCAGTCCCCGGAACGCGAGATTGTTTGAAGCCACGAGCGCGGAGATATAAGTCTTGCCGGCCTCTCGGACCGCGTGCTCGGTCTGCTGCATCAAGGCCAGGCCGATGCCGCGACCACGATGCGTGGGCGCTATCGCCGGGCCGCATAGATACGCCTCTTCAGCGGCCGGTTTGTAGCGAATGTAAACCGTGAGATGGACCAGCAAGAAGCGCAGGATGCCCAGCGGGCCCAGGGGGGCGAGCGCGCGCAATGAATCCGCCAGAAGGACGGCGCCCGTCTCGGCCGTTTTCCATAGATTGACACCGACCAATTGGTCATCCTCCCACGCTGCCAGGATGCCCTCTGTGGGGCGGTCTCGAGCCTGGCGGAGCGCCAGGTGAATCTGCACCTGGGTTTCCAGGGGGCGTCGTCCGAAGGCGGGCCGGAAGGTGTTCGCAAAGACCTGTAGATACAGGGTCTCAACCGCTTCAAGATCGGCGGCGGTGATGGGTCGTATGTCGACGGGGTCTAATCGGTGAGACGCTGTCCGATCCTGCTCGTCGGCGATGCGGGACGAAAATTTGGCAATTGTGAGATCCTCACCGGTTTCATCTCTGTCTGGGTTAAGCGTGTGCAAGCGTCACCTCCCTTTGACGTTCAGTATACGTTGTCCCAGGGGAAGCATGAGGCCGAGAAAACGATCGAGCAGCGATCCGTTGGCCCGGAGGCACATGTAGCGAGGTTGTAAGTGGAATCCCTGTAGTTGTTTGGCCTCGTAACTGGTCAGGCCGGTGTAGAGAGATCGCAGCCTATTTTGGATGCTCCACCGGATGAGTTCGTCCAGGAGCAGGAAGTAGACGTAGTTCGGTTGGGCCAGTTCGTATCGCAGCCCGGCCATCGTGGCGAACAGACTGTCTCCCCCCAGCAGACCGAGAGCAAAACCCGCAACCTGGCCCTTTACTTTGCCGACAAAGAGCACGGTTTCCTCCGGCATATGACGTTCTAAAGTGGCAAATATCTCCCTCCTAAAGGGGGGGGCGCTCGCGCCGTGATAGGTGTACACCTCGCCAAGTAACGGATATAGCTGCTCCCCCCAGGCGCCTGGATGTCGTGAATGCTCGAATGTCACGCCCTGCTTTTCGGCATGGCGGCGCATACGGCGCAGCCGGCGCCTCTTCTCCCTCGAAAGAGATCCCATATACCCCTCTTCATACGAGGATTGGGGCAAATCCATGTGGGTGAGCGGGGGGCGCTTGATCACGTGGAAACGATGCGCTTGCCAGTCGTCAAGGGTTGATGGCGGGACATTGCCAATGGCCCATACGAGTCGTCTTTCTCGCCGGCAAATCTCCTTCATCGCCGCTTCCAGGGTAGGTATGACCTGGTTCAAGGCGGCACCGGGACGGACGACGACCCCACAGTGGAAAGAGGAGTAGGGAGGGCTGAGGGTTAGAATGACACGCTTCAATAGTTCTTCGCGCCGCTTCGTTCCGCCCAGAAATCCACTCTGGTTGGCGGCGGCGATGGCCAGAGGGCCTTCCAGATCCTTTAGCAAGAGATAAAGTGGGCGGTGATCCCGCAAGCCAATTTCCATCACGCGGTGCCAGCGATGCGTCATCGCAATTTGATCCCTGGCAACGGTGTCCCAATTCTCTTCGTCGAACTCGGCGATGGTGTTCGCCCATTTGTAATCGACTTTCACTGTTTGCACCTCGGAGTTTTGAACGACCATATCGTTTGGGTGTGTTTCAAATGATTTAAGCCTTGTTCGTAGTACACGCGCTAGGTAGCGGCTTCAGCGCGCTTTTACGGCGATAAATCGCCTACTACAAACTTGACCTCAAATGAACTGAAACGCACCCATATTGTTGAACCGGATTGCCCAAATAAGCTATCAGTTTTGCAAGACGCTGTACAGGAGCGCCCACTCTTGCTTGCCGATCGTGCCGGTGAACAGGAGCATCAACGCATAGCAGGTGAGAGCCAGCAAGGTCAGGAGTGGTAAAGAGATGTCTTGTCCCAGGTAGATTAGCAATCCCACGGATAGGCTGGCGATCGCTGGCTGGGCAAAGGTTTTTCGCAGATTGATCGGTCCAATGGAGCGCTGGACCAGCCAGAATAGAATCCCAGCCAGCAATGGATAGGATAAAGCGTACGCCAGGGTTCCGATTCTGTAATTGCCCAACCCGGCCGCTATCGAGCAGCCGGGTGTGGCGACGAGCAGCGCGCCCCATAAACCAGCGGCGCAGCGTTTCTGTTGATCGAGGGTTTGGAGTACGCCGATGAGTATGACGGCGACGAACACGAAGGGTAAGCCGGGCGCCAGCAAGCGTAAGAGAAGCGTCGAGTTTTGGTACTCGTGGCCAAAGAGGTGTGTGGTGATCAGTGGGGCCAGGGCAAAGAGGGCGGTAGCCAGGGGAAAGCTGATGGCGTTTGTGTATTTTAGCGCCGCCTCGCAAATCCTCGTTGCGCTTTGGGCTTGCGTGTTGCGGGACAGAATAGGGAACAGGGTATTGA
>DSAR01000205.1 GCA_011046405.1 Chloroflexota bacterium
CAGCGCGTAAAAATCACGCATTGCAAAACCTGCCTTCGCAGGTTAGTTTATAGTCGGCGTAGGCCGACTTTGCAGTTGTGGCCCGCGAATTTATTCGCCGGGGACAAATGTGCCATTGTCAAGCTACGCCGACTCCAGTCCACGTAGGTAGACTTCGCATCGTGTCGTTTGCGACACTCGGTTACCCACGATTTTAATCGCCGGGTTTATGTCTCTGGCAACACACCCTTTTTGCTATACTGAAAATGAACATTAGACAACATATCAGACTTGGACTATAATACCCCGCATCTATTTCTAGGAGGAGCCTCTTATGCCAGGTTTTCAGCGACCGACCGGAACGCTCGACACATTGCCCGAAGAACAGCACTACTGGCGCCACGTGCGCGCCCAAGCCCGGCGCCTGGCCGAGTTGGCCGGCTTCGAGCGCATCGACGTGCCGATTTTCGAAACTACGCAGCTCTTCGCCCGTGGCGTTGGGGAAGGGACGGACATCGTGGATAAGGAGATGTACTCCTTCACCGATAAGGGGGATCGCGCGCTCACCCTTCGACCAGAGTTCACCGCCGGCGTGGTGCGCGCCTATATCGAGAACGGTATGCACGTCCTGCCCCAGCCGGTCAAGCTCTACACCTTTGGCCCTATATTTCGTTACGAAAAGCCCCAGGCTGGTCGGTATCGCCAGCACACCCAATTTGACGTCGAGATCCTGGGAGAACAGGACCCCGTCGCCGACCTGGAGGTCATGTTAGTGGCGTGGGACGTCTACGCCACCCTGGGGTTCCACGACCTGGGCTTCCAACTCAACTCGACCGGGTGCCCGGCGTGCAAACCGGGGTACATCGAGGGTTTGAAGGCGTATTACGCGGAGCGATACGAAGACGTTTGCGAGGATTGTCGCCAGCGCTTGGAGCGTAGCCCGTTGCGTGTGCTCGATTGCAAGGCGAGAGGATGCCAAGCGATCATCACCCAGGCGCCAAACATCCTCGACCACCTGTGCGACGAGTGCGACGATCACTTCGCCACGTTGCGAGAATATCTGGATCTATTGGGGCGGACGTACACAATCAATCATCGTCTGGTGCGAGGGCTGGATTACTACACCAAGACCGTGTTCGAGGTCTGGGCGGCTGGCATCGGCGCCCAGAGTGCGGTCTGTGGCGGCGGACGGTACGATGGGTTGGCCGAGATTTTGGGCGGACCACCGACGCCGGGCGTGGGATTTGGGTCTGGTCTAGAGCGCATCATTTTGGTAATGAAAGACCTGGGTGTCGATGTCCCGCCGTTGCCAGCCCCTAAAGTTTTCCTGGCCTATTTAGGAGACGCGGCCAAGAGAGAGTGTTTGCGCTTGATGGATAAGTTGCGCCACAGTGACGTATCGACGTGGGTCGCGTTGGGAGAGGGCCGTGGATTGCGGAGCCAACTCAGGGAGGCGGATAAGCGTGGCGCTCATTATACCGTGATCTTGGGTGAGAATGAACTATCCTCCGGCGCAGCGACGGTCCGGGATATGAAAACAGGAGAGCAATTTGACGTGGCGCTGAATGAATTCGTCGGTTACTTCCAAAAGCGTGTGTGACAGATTGACGTGGAAGCGATCAACATTCTTTACAAATCTCGGCTAAGTCGCGCTTCGTTGCTGGCTCGTAAAATGCTCGAGTGGTTGGAAGATCAGGGGTGTTGTCCAGAAGTTCACGAAGTCAGTGCGCCGCCCCAGGAGATATTCCGACGAGAGGTCGATCTGCTGATCACGTTGGGCGGCGATGGATCTATCTTGAAGGCTGCAAGATGTGCGGCCCCCTATGGCGCTCTGCTCCTGGGGATCAATCTTGGGCGGGTTGGATTCCTCACCGAAACGGAACCGGACAACTGGCAGGAAACGTTATCCTATCTGTTGGATGGGAGGTATTGGATCGAGGAACGCATGATGTTGCATGCAACGGTCTGGCGTGATGGAGAGGTGCTGGATCAGGCCGAGGCATTGAACGATGTGGTCGTGGGGCGTGGGGCGCGAGCGCAGATCGTGCATCTTCAGACGAGGGTCGATGGGGGTTACCTGACGACGTACGTGGCCGATGGGCTCATCGTTGCGACACCGACGGGGAGCACCGCTTACGCGCTGGCGGCCGGCGGCCCCATCATGCCGCCGCAACTGCGCAATATCCTCCTCGTACCTGTTGCGCCTCATTTGAGCATGGGACGCCCGATTGTCCTTTCAGAGGGCGCGACTGTGCATATCATCGTTGTCGAGGGACGACCGGCAGTGTTGACCGTCGATGGCGAAGTATGCGCAGATCTTCGAAGCGACGACGAGATCGTCGTCGAGGCCAGTTCACATGTCGCTCGTTTTGCGCGCGTGCGAGAGCACACCTATTTTTACAAGACGTTGTTAGAACGGCTGACGCCGCGAAATTAGCGGCAATTTGGAGGAGAGAACAAACTTCGAAAATCCTGGCTCGCACTCTCCCAATTTTTGCATATGTATCTTTGCATACGCCCCGGCGATGCGTGAACACGTGGAGTGAGATGTCAAATGATCAATCAACCGATGCACTGCGTCAATCATCCCAAAACCGAGACCTATCTGCGGTGCAACAAGTGTGGTGATCCGATATGTATCAAGTGCGCCGTCCAGACGCCCGTGGGCTATCGTTGTCCGGCCTGCATCAATACACATCAACGGGTCTTCTATGCCGATTTTCGTCCCATCTATTACGTCGTCGCGGCCCTGGTGGCATTTCCCATCTCGTTGATTGCCGGCTGGCTGGTGCCTAACCTGGGCTGGTTCGCTCTGTTCTTGGGTCCGCTGGTCGGGGCCGTCATCGCCGAGGCGGCGCATTGGGCCATCAGGCGGCGCCGGGGACCATATACGTGGATCGTGGTGTGCGCCTGTATCTTTGTGGGAGCATTGCCAATGTTTTTCCTTTCGCTTGTGTCTCTGCTGGGGGCCGTGATCATCGAGAGCCAAATGGGATTGGTGACGGCAAGGATTATAAACGTGCTTTGGACTGTTGTGTACATCGTGACTGCTGTCGGGGTGGCGTATGCCCGATTACGCCCGGGACGGCGCGTCTAGGAGGGGCCGGGATGCTGACTGAATTGCGCGTCCGTGATTTCGCCATCATTGATAACTTGCAGTTGCGTTTTGCACCGGGTTTTTCGGTGCTGACCGGTGAGACCGGGGCAGGCAAGTCGATCATCATCGACGCGATGGAATTGGTGCTGGGGGGGCGAGCCGATAGCACCATCGTTCGATCTGGCGCCCATCGGGCCATTGTGGAGGCCACATTCCGTTTGACGCCAGCGCAGCGTCTGGTCATCGACGCCATTTTAGAGCGGGAGGGATTAGAGGGGGACAATGCCGATTTCCTCCTCCTGGGACGCGAAGTGCGGTTGAATGGACGCAATGTCTCGCGCATCAACGGGCGCGCCGTAACGTTGGCCTTGGTGCGCGAGGTGACCGATGGCCTGGTGGAGATCCACGGGCAGAGCGAACACCAATCGTTGATGAAGGTACGTCAGCACGTGAATCTCTTGGACCGGTATGCCGGTTTGGAAGAGTTGCGTTCGGCTTTACGCGCGCTGGTTGAGGAGATACGGGGAGTGCGGCGGGAACTCCAGGACTTGATTCAAAACGAGCAGTCCCTGGCCCACCGGGCCGATCTATTGAGATTCCAGATTGGCGAGATTGAAGGGGCCGATCTCGATCCTGATGAGGAAGACGGCCTGTTGGAAGAACGTGTGCGCTTGACCAACGCCGAGCAGTTGGCTGAACTGACCCAAGAGACACTATGTGCCCTGGAGGTGAGCGAGGGAGAGACCCCGGCGACGTTGGATCTACTGGGTCTGGCCCTGCGTTCGCTGGAGAGTTTAGTTCGCGTCGATCCCACGTTGGCGCCACAACTGGAAATCGCCGAAAGTGTAAATTACCAATTGGAGGAATTGCTCCGGTCTCTGCGGGATTACCAGGAACAGATTGAGCACAATCCGCGACGATTGCAACAGGTCGAAGAACGATTGTTGATGATCCGGCAGCTGGAACGCAAGTATGGTTCCACCATTGTTGACGTGTTGACCTATGCAAAAGAGGCAAAGCAGGAGTTGGACGCCATTACCCACAGCGAGGATCGGATCGCCGAGTTGGAGGCGGAGAAGGAACGTCTTCTAGAGATGTTAGGAGAGATGGCTGTGGCGCTTTCACTGCGCCGTCGAGAAGCGGCCCAGCAGTTGGCCGTACGGGTCGAAGAGGAATTACGCGATTTGCGGATGGAGGGCGCCCGGTTTGGCATCGACTTCCAGTGGCAACAAGACGATGCCGGCGTGCCACTCCGGGGGATCAAGAGGCCCAGTCGCTTCCAGGTCACCAGCGCCGGCGTCGAGCCATTAGAGAAGATGAACCTGGGCCCTGATGATTGTGTCAAGGTCGCCTTCGATACGTCGGGCATCGACCGGGTTGAGTTTGTGATCTCTCCCAACCCTGGAGAGCCGTTGAAACCTATGGCGAGAATAGCCTCAGGTGGTGAGACGTCGCGGCTTATGTTGGCCATCAAGACGGTGCTTTCTCGAGCTGACGAGACACCCACGTTGATTTTCGATGAGATCGACCAGGGGATTGGCGGACGGATCGGGGCCACGGTCGGCGAGAAACTGTGGAGATTGGCCGTGCTGGAAGGCGAGCAGATGGCGCGCTACCAGGTATTGTGTGTCACCCATTTGCCCCAGTTGGCCGGTTTTGGAGATAGCCACTTCCGTGTCGAGAAGCAGATCGAGAAAACCGATACGGGTGATCGAACGGTCACCCGTATCCGGCGTTTGGAAGGAGAGGCGCGTGTCGAAGAGTTAGCGCAAATGCTAGGAGGGGGGGACGCCGTCTATCAAAGCGCCCGGGAGATCCTCGCCCAAGTTGATGAATATAAAGCGACGTCGGGATAGGCTACACACAGCCAGACGTAGAAAAAGCCCGCCATCTATTGGCGGGCTTTTTTGTTGCAGGACGAGATGAAACCCGGTCTACCACCACGGCAAGAAAAAGGTCTGCGTGGTGCTGGTCAGATAATCGTACGTTACCGTAATGTCGATGACCACTTTTTGCCCTGGCGCAGTCGGTTTGATCTTGAAATGCAAGGCGGAGAAACCACTCGGGTTGGTTGGTTTGTCGAATTCGTAGTATTGATCGTTTGCCGAAGGGTAATGCACGACCATTTTGACCTCAGCCCCCTCAACCGGGTTCTGCTGCTGGTCATTTACGTAGACGAAGACGGTCTGACCACCTTCACGACCGGTGATGACGTGCCGCACCGACGCGCTGACGTATAACTTGGTGACTGCAGGCGTGGTAGTAGGTGTAGGTACGTCGGCGCCAACTCGTATACGATTGCGGTCGAAGGGTTCGGGTCGCTGGTATTGATCTGGAACAAAGCGATCGACGTACACTTCTCCCAGTGGCGTCAGTTTCATCTGGGGGCCAGAGATGATCTCTGGATGCCAAACCATCCGCGTTCGCTGGAAGTACTGGACAATGTAACCTTCTTCGTAGATAAACTCCGAGCGCGGATACCCAAAGATGTCGATCCCACCGTTTTCACGGAAGTAGTCCAGGAAAGCATAAGAGACAACGTGGCCTGTTTCACGGAAGTAGTGGTGCAAGTGACTGTTGTAAGCTGGGATCTGTTCATCATCGGCCGGGGGGAATTTATTGAAGCCCAACTCGTCGGCCAAGAGTCCTAATTGTACGATGTAGGGAGGGGGGTTGTCGGGGTGTAGCTCCATCCGGAAATTCTGGAAATACTGGACTTGCATCCTCCAGCGATCGGGATCATTAAAAGCCCTGGTAATCGGTAAACCGAAGATCTCTTTCCCACCCCGGGTTCGGAAGAACGTGAGGAATTCACCGCATACATAATGCCCCGTATCGGCGAAGTAATCGCACTCAGGGACAGGATTTTGCGCCGACGCGTTTGGCACGCCGCAAAACAGCATTGCTATTAATGCGATGACGACCAGGGGAGATCTTTTATTTCTTATCATCCCCGCTCCTTATCCCCAAATAGCACAATTACCGGCTAAGACATTGGCCTCTTTCTTGGCGCCATGATCCTCATAGCTTCCAAAAGGTGCTGTTGAGCTTGGCCTATTGATCAACTCCCATTATACACGATATTACTGGCGACGTCAATCATTTTTAAGGCTCTTTTTTTGCTTTTTTTAAGAAAAATTTAACACCCTATCCCCGACGAAGCTGCTGCGCTTCCGAGCCAGGGCCAAAAAGGGTCAATGACGCTGATTGACTGACAAAACTCCTAACCTGGTCAAGCCAGATCCAATAAAGGAGCCGTTGGCCGGCAAATTCTTGCTCGCCATGCAAGGATTCTATCGGTTAGGCCCAATACGGTTTAGAGTATCTGCTCAATAAGTTGGGGAGCTGTGGCCGGTCTCCCGACCGAGCCACAGCGGGCACGGTCAGGAGACCGGCCCGAGCGAGTTTGCCCCGGTTTATTGAGATGATACGTTTAGATAAGCTGGGGAAGAAGCTCGTAGTGGGCGATTCATCGCCCAAAAACCGCGCTAAAGCCGCTATCTAGCGCGCGCACTACGCCATCATAACCCCTTAAATAAACCGTATTCTGCTTAGGCCTTATTGATCTTTTGACCGTAATTGGGGAAAGAGAATGACTTCCCGGATGCTCGGTTGATCGGTTAGCAACATGACCAGCCGGTCGATGCCCATACCAAAGCCACCGTTGGGGGGCATACCGTATTTCATCGCCCGGATATAGTCCTCGTCCATCGGATGGGCTTCTTCGTCGTCATCATCGTACAAGCGGCCCATCTCTAGAAAGCGTTCTTCCTGGTCGAAGGGATCGTTTAGTTCGGTAAAGGCGTTTCCCATCTCCAACCCCCCAATGAAAAACTCGAAGCGCTCGACGTGAGTAGGATCGTCCGGCTTGGCCTTTGCCAGCGGCGAGATGTCGCGGGGGTAATCGAGGATAAAAGTCGGTTGGATGAGTGTAGGTTCTACGGTGCCCAAAAGCCCTTTGTCGATCAGGTACCCCCAGGTCGCATCCAGTTTAGCCGGAAGTCCCTGAGCCTTGATTGCTGAGGCAAGTTCCCTGGCGGTGGGATGTTGCAGATAGTCGACGCCGGTGACCTCTAGCGCGGCCTCGCGGAGCGTGACCCGGCGCCAGGGAGGACTCAGGTCGATCTCGTGACCCTGGTAATGGATGGTGGTATCGCCCACCGTCTCTCGGGCTACGTGGGCGACCATCTGCTCGCAGAAAGCCATGACGTCGTTGTAATCCCAGTATGCGGCGTAGAATTCGATCTGGGTGAACTCTGGATTGTGTTTTTGTGAGACGCCTTCGTTGCGGAAATCACGCCCAATTTCGTAGACCCGGTCGTACATGCCTACCAGCAGCCTCTTGAGGTACAACTCGAAGGAGATACGCAGGTACAGGTCCTGGTGGAGTTGGTTGTGGTGGGTGATAAAAGGATGTGCAGCAGCTCCGCCATAGATGGGTTGCAGGATAGGCGTCTCGACTTCCAGGAAGTCGTGTTGGTCGAGAAATTGGCGTATGGCCCGGAGGGCATGGGCCCGCGTGCGGAAGATCTCCCGTACCTCGGGGTTGGAGGCCAAATCGGCGTATCGCTGACGGTATCGTTCTTCGACATCGGTGAAATCGGTGAAACGCACCGCCTGGCCCTCGATCTCTTTTTCCTTGATGACGGGGAGGGGGCTGATCGCCTTGGATATCATCTGGAGTTGTTGGACCAGGACGCTGCGCTCGCCCGTGCGCGTGCGCAGCACGGGGCCCTCAGCGCTTACAAAGTCGCCCAGGTCGAAGTTCTGTCTGAAGGTCTCGAATACTTCTTCACCTATCTCCTGAATGCGCAGGAAAAGCTGAATGGCGTCCGTTCCATCCTCAATATGCGCAAAGGCAATTTTACCCATCACGCGGATGCTACGCAGACGTCCAGCGACGGCTACAGTTGGCCCTACGTCGCTTTTCACTCCCTCAACGGTGGCTGCCTTTTCAGCTGCTTCGAGATCTCTCAGCGCCTCGGCGATCGTGTGGGTACGCTTGACGCGATGGGGATAGGGATTGATGCCCTTTTCTCTCAACTGTTCCAATTTCTCTACCCGTTGTTTCTCCAGATTTGTCAGTTCCATATTGCCTCCTGCACATTTAGTTGAGATGTGGCGATGCGGTGACAAAAAAATACCCACGTGGATCGCCGTGACGGATTCGACGTGGGTACTGTCTAGTAAGTAAGCTACCAACTGTGAGGTTTCCGGGACTGGGTTGGGAAATGAGGTCCCTACGAGACGATTGACAAAGCGTGTGTTTTTGCGACGAAGAACATCGACGAGACTTTGTCGATGTTGATCCTGTAAACGCCTATGCGATCCCCACAATTTTGAAAGCCAGCACCCCATCCGGCGCGTTGACCTCGGCTGTATCGCCGATCTTACGTCCCATCAACGCACGTCCAAGGGGAGATTCGTTTGAAATCATACCTTGCGTTGGGTCAGCTTCGGCCGACCCCACCACGTGATAGGTCTCTGGCGGGCCGCTTCCTTCGACGACGGTGACGCGGCTGCCGACCCCGACAGTATCACGAGGGCCTTCTTCCTGGATGATGATCGCTTTATAT
Organism: Chloroflexota bacterium; assembly: GCA_011046405.1. Taxonomy (GTDB): domain Bacteria; phylum Chloroflexota; class Anaerolineae; order B4-G1; family B4-G1; genus DSAR01. The sequence continues at coordinate 8,653 of DSAR01000205.1, forward strand.
AACAGCTGTTCCAACGCCATGATACGACCTTCCAAGAAAGCCTGCTCGTTCTTCGCATCTTCGAGTTCAGCGTTTTCCAGAATGTCGCCCTCTTGCAAAGCGTTGTGGAGCCGGAGAGCGACTTCTTGCCGACGGACCGTCCGCAAATAATCCAACTCTTTTTTTCGTTTCTGAAATCCTTCAGGGGTGAGATATATAGGTTCTGAGTTTTTATCCATCGTTTGTCCATAACCTGGCAAAGCCAGAGCCAATAAGGGTTTTGACCGCCAAATCCTTGCTCACTTTACCTCGACAATAGCATGTTAGTCTACAACGACTCATGTCATCGGCTGAATCTTTTCAAAAGCGTATCTACTCACCTTGCGCCCGCCGGATCACGATCTGGGAGCCGGATCGTAATCCGGCCACTTGCAGGCAACGTGTTAGCTTCCGTCACCACCCAGCCAATAGCCCGTGCGCCATCGGCGCGGATTGTAATTCGCTCTGCACATATAGGCTGAGCAGCAGTTACTCAAAAGCTCGGTTTCTGGCGTATAAGGCCATTTTCTAAACTTAGCTGAGATCAGCTGAATGTGCCATTGTCAAGTTACAAGTATTCATTATTGGTTGGGGACTGAATGCAAATAGACGTCTCACGAAGCTATACCTCAACCCAACGAGGCGAAGACCTATTGCAGAGCACGCCGAGAACGCAGAGTTTTTGTTCATTTCTCTCAGCATTCTTGGCGTGCTCCATCGTAAAATCTTGTCTCATCTGTTTTGTCGGTAAAGAATTTTGGCCCTCAAGGCGCAGCGCTTCACCGATAGCTGAACGAGGCCTCTTGAGACACGATAAGCCATCGCTTTAAAAAGAAACGCCCCACTGATCATGTGCGGGGTATCTACACGATTATTTGTATTGAGCCAGATTTAAAGTCAATACCCGTGAATGAGTAGCGGCTCATTCACTAAATATGCTTGCTCACGACCCGGCAACGATTGAAATCGTCGCCTGATACTTCAAGTGCGTGCGGATACACAGCATCCGACAAACGCACTAGTGATCGGGTTGGAACG
>DSAR01000348.1 GCA_011046405.1 Chloroflexota bacterium
GTTCCGACATCTCCGGGCACGAGGCCAAGGCGCCGGCGCTCGATGCCGATAACCGTGGCTGGTCGCACCTGGCGCAGCGTATCGCCACCGCCGTCTTCTTCCACTCCTTCAGCGCCGAAGACGGGGGCAAGGAGCACCCGTTCGAGAAAGGGGTCAGTCTGCCCTACGTCAAGCTGGCAACCATGCGAAGCGACGCCATCCCGGCCCTGGTCACCGACGTGTTGCAGAAGTTGAGCAACGAACTATGGTATCTCAATACGCGGGGCGACGTCTACTTTTTCTCCCGCATCCCCAACCTCAACCGCATGATCCTGGACAAGAAGGAACTGTTCAACGAAACCTACGAGGACGAGATGCGGCGCATCATCCAGGCGGAAATCGGGCGCAAGTTCTCCGCCTACCTGTGGCCCTCGTTGGAGAGCGGCGGCAATGCCATTCCCGACCACCGCGATCTGAAGCTGGTCGTTCTGCGCCCCGACGACGCCGGGAGCCAGATTCCCCAGTGGATCGAGCGTCATGGGGAGGGGTTCCGCGAGTACAAGAACACCCTCTTCTTTGCCCTGGCAGACGTTGGCGCTTTCGCCAAGTTGCGGGAGGACGTCAAGACCACGCTGGCGCTCCAGGAGATCAAGGCCGGGATCGATTCCGGTGAGACGCCGCAGTTGGAGACACGGCGGGACGAAATCCAGCGCCGCTTGCAAAGCATTCGGCGTGATTTTTCCTACAACGTGCGGCGCATGTATCACACCCTGCAGATCGGCGAGCGGCGGGTCGACCTGGGGCAACCGGTGACCGGCAACGAGTCGTTGAGCAACTGGTACTGGCGCGAACTGACGTCGATGGACGTGGGGGAGATCGTGACCCAAATCGGCCACCGGGCGCTGACGGCCAAGTTCCTGGCGCAAAACGAGCACGTGGCCGTCTCTGTCGTGCTGGACCAATTCTACAAGAACCCGGAACTGCCAGCCCCGGCCGAGCCGGGTGTGGTGGCGCGAGCGATCCAGTTGGGCGTCGAGAGTGGCGCATTCGGCCTGGCGGAATTGCGTGACGGCGAGATCGACCCGGAGACGCTCAAGTACCAGGAGACCATCCCGTTGGATGCACTCACCTTCGAGCCGGGCGTGGTGCTGGTGGCGAAAGCGGTGTGTGGGGCATTGCGTGCCCAGATGGCGCCCGAGATGGCGCTGGACGAGCCCTCACCGCCATCAACCCGTGCAGACGTCGAGGTCCCTGAGGCAGAGACCGGTGTCGCGATCACCAGGCCGGCGGTTGAGCCGTCCACCGGGGAGCGGTACCGGCGGGTGCGGCTGGTCATCGCTGGCGTACCGGCGGGCAAGATCGCCGACGTGAACCGGGGTATCCTGATGCCCATCAACCGCGCCGTGGGCGATTTCGAGTTCACCATTGAGATTGAGATCGAGATCGACGTCACCAGCGAGGAGGGCCTGTCGAAGGCGGTCCTGGAGCACACGATCAAGGAGACGGTGCGGCAGATTGGGGCGCGGGTGGTGGATGAGCAGTTGGAGTAGGGGAGGTAGATATGACCCAGCTCTCACGCATCGGTAAATACGAGATCCTCGACGAACTTGGCCGCGGCGGTTTCACCGTGGTCTACCAGGCCCGCGACCCCTCCCTCGACCGGATGGTCGCGCTGAAGGTACTGCACACGCACGTCGCGGGGAACCAGGTGTTCGTCCAGCGCTTCAAGCGAGAGGCTCGCACCGCTTCGGTTTGACCATCCCCACATCGTCACCATCTACGAGGTGGGCGAGGAGGCCGGGCAGCACTACATCGCGATGAACTGCTTGCCCGGTCGCGGGCTGGATCAGCGGTTGGCGGAGGCCGGCGGGCCGCTGCCGCATGTGCCCCGGCAAGGCTCCCTTCGACGACGTCTCGCCCCTGGTCGTGTTGCGGTTGCACGCCGACAAGGCTCCGACGCCGCCTCAAAAACTGAACCCCGACCTGCCTCCTCAGGTGGCGCAAGTGCTGCTCAAGGCCCTGGCAAAGGACCCCGAGGAGCGGTACCAGAGCGCGGGGGAGTTTGCGGGCGCGCTGCGCGAGGGGTTGGCGGCGGCGGAACAGACGGCGCAACTGCGTGAGCAGATGCGCCGACGGAAGACGCGAGTTCCCTTATGGGCATACTTCGTGGTTGGGGTGACGGTGGTGGGGCTGGTGATTGGTCTTTTGTGGTTGGTTTTCACGAGACCGGTACAGCGTACGCGTGTTCGCGACACTGACGGAATGCGGATGGTATATGTGCGGGGTGGAATATTCGAGATGGGGAGCACTGAAGATCAAGTGGATGGTGCATTGCTGTCGTGCAGCGATTACATAACTAGATGTGAGCGATTCTGGTTCGACGATGAATTGCCGAGGCACGACGTGGAACTGGATGATTTCTGGCTGGATAAAACCGAAGTCACCAATGCCCAGTTTGCAGATTTTCTGAATGATCAGGGAAATCAGACCGAGGGAGATGTGACATGGCGGTCAGGTTGTCGAATTCGTCCCAGGCCAGGAGCAAGCCGTTTCTTGAGAGGGATGTGGGGCCATCGGGCTGTGCCGGGTCAAGTAGGGACACATCAGTGGGGGTGGCTTGGGTCAATACCAAGGCGTGAAACCCACCAAAGTCAGCCCAGGGGAGGAGATCGGCGCGTACAAATAGGATGGGAAACAAACCACTTTCCAAGCGGGATTGCAATTCTTCTAGTGTGGATGACCCAAAGTGCACTTGGTAGCCCAATTGCGTCAAACGCATGACCCGACTGGCTGGTGTGCCAAAAGTCATAGCTCCCCAGGACAGTGGCTAAATAAGCCTCGGGGTATGCATCACCCAGCGCGAGCAAGACCATTCGAACACAGGCGGGCAAACACGCTCCCGGCTTACTTTGTCTGTAGTGTTGCACCGGTGTAGAGTCTTTGGGCATGAAGGATGATCTTTTCCTGAGCCCTGGAGTCTGAGAGTAGCTCGCCTGTGTAAGCGTCAATGTCTAACGTGTGCACTACCTAGATTTGCGATGAAGGATTAACCTTGTGCATCTATGTCCCGAAAAATGCGGTTTTTGTTCATGTACTTCCCGCCTCAGCGGGACTTAAGAAACACCCTGATTCCAGAAGGAAGACGTTCTCAATGGATCGCTTGAAGCGCTTGCCAATCGCGACGACGACGCTGATCCTGGTGGCCCTCCTCGCCGCCGCGCCGCTGTGGGGGCCTGGCATGGTCAACACCCGGGGCGGCGGAGATAGCCCCTTCCTGCTCCAACGCACGCACCAGATGGCGGTCAACCTGCGGGCCGGCGTCTTCCCCGCGCGCTGGATGCCCGACGCGGCCTATGGGTTGGGATATCCGTTCTTCAACTACTACGCCGCGCTGCCCTATTACCTGGCGGGGGCGCTCGTCCTGATCGGATGGGACATCCTGACCGCTATCAAACTGGTGCAGACGCTGGGCTTCGTCGCGGCGGCCCTGGCGATGTACGGCTGGACGCGCCGCTTCACCGGCCGGCACTGGTGCGCGTGGCTGGCGGCGCTCGCTTACACCTTTGCGCCCTTTCATCTGGTCAACGTCTACGTGCGAGGGGATTCGCTCTCCGAGTTCTACGCCTTCGTCTTCTACCCGCTCATCCTGTGGTCCCTCGACCGGGTATCCACGGCCGCACGGGATGCTCGGCCGGCGGGCCCGCGAGTGATCGCCGCAGCTTTGACCTACGCGGGTCTCATCCTCACCCACAACCTGTCGGCGGCCATGTTCTCGCCGTTCGCGTTGTTGTACCTGTTGGCGCTGGCCTGGCAAGCGGATCAGAAGAAACGACAAGTTGTGGGGCGGGGGATGCTGGCGTTGGGACTGGGGATTTTGCTCTCGGCCTGGTTCTGGCTCCCGGCGGTGGCGGAGTTGGACGCGGTGCAGTTGGGTCCCTCGACGCAGGATTACTTCCACTACAGTCGCCACTTCCGGGCCGCCGACCTGCTCCAGTGGTGCGCCTTTTTCGATTACGGCATCTCGCCCGGTGGCAGCACGCCCTTCGCAATGGGGTTGGCGCAAGCGGCGCTGGCGGCCCTGGGCGGCGTCCTCCTGCTCGTCGACCTGCTCCGCCGCCGGATAGCGGTAAGGGCCCACTGGGCTTTCGTTCTGCTGGGGCTTCTGATTTCCACGTTGATGATCACGCCGCTCTCCGAATTCCTGTGGGATCATCTGCCGGTGCTGCCGGTGGTGCAGTTCCCGTGGCGCTTTCTCTCGATCCAGGCGCTCTTTGCGGCGGTGGCGACGTCATACGTCTTACGTCCTACGTCCGAAGTCGCACGTCCTACGTCCGAGGTCTTGCGCCCGGTGTGCGTTGTCCTGGCTGCGGCGCTTTTGGCTGCGGCGGTGTTGGTCTCGCTGCGCCCCGACCGGCTGCCCATCGGGCCAGTGGACGTGACGGTGGAACGGCTACAACTTTACGAGTTGTTCGCGGGCAACATCGGCACGACGATTCGCTACGAATGGCTGCCCCAGACGGTCGACCCGCGCCCCTACACCTCTGATGCGTTGATCGAGCCGGACGCGCCCGACCGGGCCATAGCGCTGGATGGCGCGACGTTGGAGGCGACGCTGGTTGAACGGGGACCGATCCGACAAACGTGGGTCGTCAGGGGAGATGGGGGCGACATCGCGTTCCCGCTCCATTTTTGGCCGGGCTGGCAGGCCCGGGTGAACGGAGAGCACACACCCGTCTGGGCCGTGGAAGGTTCCGGATACCTGGCGCTGGCGCTCCCGCCGGGCGAGCACACGGTGACGCTCAAACTGGCCCGCACGCCGGTGCGGTGGGCGGCGGAACTCGTCTCGCTGTCGACGCTGCTGGGACTGGCGACCTTCATCGTCCTACGAAAACGAAGGCAGGCGGAAATAGACAGCACGGAAGACAGAAGACGTTCACGCTCAACAGCGCCGCGCCATATCTCCTGTACCGCCCTTCTCATCCTCTGTCTCCTGACGCCCGCCCTGCGGGGGAAGGCGCCTGATGAGACCGCCAGCGACCTGACGATGGATTTCATCCAGATGCCCTACCTGCACCACAACCCGGAGGGGGTGGATTTCGAGGGTCGGGTGAGGCTGACCCGTTACGCGTTAGCCGCGCCCGCTGCGGTAGATCACCTCGCGCCGGGCGACCGGCTGGCGATCTCGCTCGATTGCTCGTACACGGGCGGCCCCTACACGGCGACGGTGCGCCTGGTCTCTCCGGCGGCGGTGCGAAACGACGAAATCGGCGCGTTGGCGAAGACGAGCGCCCGGCTGGAGACCGCTTCACCATCTTCACCATCAAAACTGGCGTTGCGCCTGCCAGACGTGCGCTTGCCAGACGACCTCGCGCGCGGCGTCTACCTGCTCCAACTCCGCCTGGCGGACGCCGGCGGCGCGTTATCGGCCCGCACGCCGCAGGGGAGCGAATTGGGCGCAGTCTACTTGCAACCGGTCCGCGTCCCTCATGGCCCCACGCTTCCCGAAGAACTTTCGGCGCTGGCCCATTTCGGGCCGTCCATCCGGCTGCACGGAGCCCAGATCTCGCAGCCCGCCGACGGACGTCTGGACGTCGAGTTCACGTGGTCAGCGATCCACCCCATCGCCGCCAACTACAGCCTCTCCCTGCGCCTCGTGAACGATGAGGGACGCGTCGTCAGGCAGAGCGATTTCGACCAGCTTGGGTACGGTTTCCTCCCCACGAGCGCTTGGCGGCCGGGGGAGAAGATCGTCGATCGCTACACCCTCACGCCGCCCACGGAAGTGGATGCGCCCGCAGAAGTGGACGCGCCTGCCGAGGCGGGTGGGTATCACTTGCTCGTCATCCTGTACCTCCGGTCGACCGGCGCGTCGATCGGTCAAGCCCGGTTGGGGGATTTCTCGCTGCCACTGGCGACGCCGTTCGAGGCCCAACGCCCGCCCCGAAATTTCACGTTGCCCGCGCTCGAACATCCCCTGGCGGTGAATTTTGGCGATGAGATTCGCCTCACCGGTTACGAGATCGAGCGGACGCGAGACGCGCTCCACCTGACCCTGTGGTGGCAGGCGTTGGCCCAACCGGCGGACGATTACACCGTCTTCGTCCACTGCTTCGATCCCGCGACCGGGGCGCCGCTCGTCCAGCACGACATGCCGCCGCGCAACGGCGCGTATCCCACGTCCTGGTGGGTGGCGGGTGAGATGATCAGCGAGACGGTGACGCTTTCGCTGGCGGGCCTACCGGCGGGCGCGTACCGGTTGGCGCTCGGCCTCTACGACCGGTCGGTGACCCGCTTGCCGGCCTCCCAGGCAGAGACCGGCGAGCGCCTGCCCGACGAGCGCTTGATCCTCCCGCCGCCGGTCGTCGTCGAGGAGTAGCGCATGCTTCGTCCATCATTCATCGCTCGTCACTTGTCATTCGATCATTCGTCATTTGTCCATCTGTCATTCGTCATCCTTCTCCTCCTGTGCCTCTTTGGGCAGACGATGGCGCACGCCCGCGCGGCATCGATCACCTTTGACGAAGGTCCTCATCTGGCGACCGGTTACGCCACGCTACGCACCGGCGACCTGCGCCTGCAACCGGTCCACATCCACCCGCCGCTGGCGAACGTGATGGCGGCCGCGCCCTTGCTGCTCCAGGACGATCTGCCCGATCCGCGGGCGATTTCCGGTTGGGAGATCGCCAGCCTCTCTGCCGTCACCGACGGCGTCGTGTGGCAATATCCACATCCCCGGCGGATGGCGCTCACCGCCCGCTTCCCCATCATCGGGATGACGCTCTTGCTGGGCGCACTCGTCTTTCGCTGGGCGGCCGATCTCTTCGGCAAGCGGGCGGGGGTGTTGGCACTGTTTCTGCTGGCCTTCGATCCCAACGTCATCGCGCACGGATCGTTGGTGACGACCGACATGACCATTGTCCTGTGGGGGACGGCGACGTTTTTCCTCGCCACGCGCTATCTATCATGCAGCCAGCGGCAGAGACCATGGCGATACACCATCGGCGTAGGCGTCGCCCTGGGGCTCGCGCTGGCCTCGAAGGTGTCGGCGATATCCCTCATCCCGCCGCTGGGAGTGCTCTTCCTGCTGGGCCCACGCTCGTACGCCTGGAAACGGCGGCTCCTGGCGCTGGGCGGGAGTTTGGCCCTCGCGGGCATAGTCCTGTGGGCCGCCTATGGTTTCGAACTCGCCCCGGTTCCGGGACTGCCGATTCCCCTGCCAGCGGCTACACACCTGAAGATCTACCAATCGCTGCAGGCACATTACGAGTTGGGCCACCCGGCGTTTCTCCTGGGGATGAACAGCAGTCACGGCTGGCGCTATTATTTCCCGGTCGCGTTTGTGCTGAAGACGCCACTGGCGACGCTGCTCCTGTTGGGATTTGCGGTGTACCAGTTTGCAAGTGGGCAAGCGCCGACCCGTAGTCGGCCGACCGTTGCTCGGCCGAGCAACGGTCGGGGCAAGTGGGCCAGTTTGCAGGTGGATAGCACTCGATTGCTCGTCGGTGGGATTTTGTTATTGTATCCGGCTATCTACGTCGCGTCCACGTTCTTCAGCAGCGTCAACATCGGGTATCGTCATTTGTTGCCGCTCTTGCCGTTTGTGTTTGTAGGGGGTGCGGGTTGTGGGGTGCGGGTTTTAGGTTCCAGGTTCCAAGTTCCAGGTTCCAGGTCTTACGTTTTGCGTTTTACGTTTTACGTTTTATTGCTCTCTCTTCCCGTCGCCGCCTTGTCTATCTCACCCCACTATCTGGCCTATTTCAACGTGCCGGAGGGACACCGGTATCTGGTGGATTCCAACCTGGATTGGGGACAAAACCTGTGGCAGTTGCGGGATTGGATGGCGGAAAACGGCGTTGAGAGGGTCTACTACGCTCACTTCAGCCCAGCCCGGCCCGGCGTCTACGGGGTCGAAGCCGATTTCCTGCCGCCCGACCCGCGCGCGCTCGATTTCGCCCCCTTCGATCCGGCGCCGGGGGTCTACGCCATCGGGGCGACGGTGCTGCAGGGGGTATACACGCCGGACGTCAATACCTACGCCTGGTTCCGGATACGTGAACCTATCGCCCGGCTGGGGGGCGCGCTCTTCATCTACGAGGCGCCGCCGCGACCGGCAGCGGAATGGGCGGCGGTGTGCGCCTCTCCGGCGCCGGTCTTGAACCCAGAGAGCGTGCAAGAAAGGCTGGGCGCGCGCAATCTACGGATGACTTCGCCAGACTGTACACTGGGCTGGCTCTATCCGGAGGAGCCCGGAGTCTACGCGCTGCCGCCAGAAGGAGAAGCGCCGCCGGGAGCGACGCTGGATTTGACAGCGCGCCACGCCGACGGGACGCCCGCTTACCGGGTGTTCCGCGTCAATCGGGCGCCGCTGCCCGCTCACCCGGTCAGCGAGGGGTTAAGGCTCGACGGGCCCCTGGTGTTCCTGGGTTACGACTTGGACGCTGGCGAGGTCCGCCCTGGCGAGACGCTCGAATTGCGCACCTACTGGCAGGTCGAAGAGGTCGCGGAGCATCCGCTCTCGCTGATGGCCCACCTGGTCGCGGCCGACGGCGCGGCGCTGGCGATTGGGGATGGCCTGGGCGTGCCCATCGACCAGTGGCAGCGGGGCGATATAATCGTGCAACGCCACCGGCTCGTCGTGCCGAGAGATGCATCAGTAGGTGAGTACCGGGTCCAAACGGGCGCTTATTGGCTGGATACGATGGAGCGCTGGGCGATTTATGGGGCGGATGGGGCCTCATCTGAGGGCGCAAACGAGGGCGCAAACGAGGGCGCAAATGACAGCATTCCGTTGGCCAATATACAGGTGTTGGAATGACGTCTAAAATGGGTCTGTCACACACCTCCACACAAGCAACTCGCGGAGCGCCACAGCAAGTTGAGCGCCGTCTATTCTGGCCGGGCTTGGTCGCCGTCGTGTTGCTGTGGGCCTTCTTCGCGCAAGCGGTTCTGGCGATCCCCAGGCTGTCTCTCACGGCTGACGAGCCGGTCTACATCGGGGCGGGTTACGCCTTCCTGCGCAGCGGCGACTTGCGTATGGCGACGGCGGCCCAACATCCGCCGCTGATGCAGGAGCTGGTCGCGCTGCCGCTTCTGTTGCGCCCCGGACCGGAGCTGAGTGCGTTAGCCGGGTGGGAGACGGCCGAGATGGGCCGTTTCGCGCCGGCCTTCGTCGCCTGGTACGGCGATCGGCTTGATGGAATGACCTTCGCGGCGCGGATGCCGGTCGTCTTGATCGGCCTGTTGTGGGCAGCCTTCCTCTTCCGCTGGGCGGCCGATTGCTTCGGCCCGTGGAGCGGCGTCGTCGCGTTGACTCTGTTCGTGTTCGATCCCAACGTCCTGGCCCACACCACGCTGGCGACAAACGACGCCGGGTTCGCCGCCTTCAGCTTCATCGCCGCCTTCGCCGCGATGCGTTTCCTGCGCCGCCCATCCTGGCGGCACGTCGCGCTGGCGGGAGCGGCCCTGGGAGGCAGCCTGAGCGCCAAATCCTCCGGCTTTTTCACCGCGCTGGTGTTGCTCGTCCTGTTTCCCCTGGGGGCGCTCGTCGCCAAAGAGCGACGCGCCCGGCGGTTGCTTGGAACGATGGGCAAACTGGCGCTCGTCCTGCTGCTGGGATTCCTCGTCCTGTGGGCGACCTACGGTTTCGAGCGCCGTCCACTCGTCCATGGTGGACCGCCCCTCCCGCTGGCGACCCAGTGGGAGGTCTGGCAGGAGA